>DAITOW010000121.1:0-7669 GCA_036833965.1 Oleiphilaceae bacterium | reverse complement strand
CCGCCGCCGGATTTACCAATCCCCCTCGGGTACTTCTCATGCTAGTTGAGCGGTTATAAACCTACCGCGTTGTCGTATATCTAGATTGAGACAAAGCGCATGGCAACACCCCATTGGCCGTCATCTTTGGCATCAACATCCGCAGTACGGTCGATAGCGAGTCCTGAAGCGTTTACAAGAATACGCTCACCAGCCTTATCAACAGCATCCGAATCACTAAAGTAGGAACCCTGTTCATCAAGGATAGACTCACGCCATTTCCACTGGTAGTAACCCGCAAGACTGAAACTTTCCGTGATGTCGATCTGACCTGTCACCTGCTCTACCGGCATAAAGATTTCAGACAGTTTGGCACCAGCTACATTTGACGCCGTTACATCCAAGGGGTTCTGGGCACTTGAAATCGAGTTTTGTAGATAAATGCTCTCACCCCAACCGACCATCTGACGACCCGCACGCAGGTGAAGGTAATGACCACCAAGCTCATAATCCGCATAACCATACATATCAAGCAGCTCAACCGTATCGCGGTGCTGGTCTTTGGTCGCCTGGGTAAACTGGTCTGGCGAACTCAACTCACCACCAAAAATATCCAGATTATTGTTGGTCAATGATTGGTTGGCATTACGGCCATCATAAGCAGCGTCGTAATAAGCTCGTGGGCGAGCAAAAAGGCCATAGTTTTTGTAGCGCAAATCCAGATCAATCACAGCGCTGACCTTGTTGTTCACAAGATCGCCTTTATCAAAACTGCGATTACCGTCATCACCGTTGATATCTGCAAGAAGCGCTTCGTCCTGATCTTTCATACGCTGCGACACAGCGTAAGTCAGCGACACATCAGCATCGAGCTGCACATCATCGGTAATTTCAAAACTCATCGCAGCGGCATTACTTGCGCCTGTCAGAGCTATCGTTGATACCAGTAGTTTTCTAAGCATTTATCTCACCTTTGTTGGTAGAGGCTTTATTTTTTATTTTTGGAAGGGAACCAACTGCCCCCACCCCATGACTAGACTCAGCGAGATAAGTGAAAAAGCACATTTCCCATGAGTGAGAAGCTACAGTACCACCATAAAAAAATGCCCAATGTCTCATGCGCGACACCAACGACCGCATTAAACAGAATCGAGTTCACACTTTATAGCGCAAAAAAAAGAGCGCCTAAGCGCTCTTTAAAAACAATAACTTACGTTGCTTACACACTATACACAAAGCAACTTTACGCTACATCACATAACATAAAATCAGATGACAGATGTGCTACCCGCCGGCTCGGCCGCAGGCTCCAGGCCTTCATCCGCTTTGCGATTCAGCTGTGCAGAAATTTCAGCATGACGCGCCTCGTCGATGTCGTACCGCTTGGCGATGAAAATCGTCAACAGGAAGCACACCATCAAAAACGGGCCGCTAAACGTAGCGAGATCCATAAGCGTTTCGACAGGCACTTCGGTCGGATCCATACCCTTGGGAAACTTGATCACATCAAGACCAATACCCGCGATAAACGCACCAAGACCATAGCTCGCCTTGAACGCAAATGAGCGCGTTGCGAAATACAAGCCTTCTTCGCGCAAGCCGGTTTCGAGCTCGTGCTCATCAATGGTGTCTGACAACATCGAGTCAAATACAATGACATATGCCATCAAAAACACTTGCGACAGACCGTTCAACAGGAAGACAACCAGGAAACGCTGCTCAACACTCAATTCCTGAATATAACCCAGCAAGTAAAGATTGACGGGCAGGAAGGTAATAAGCACACCCACCACAACACAGATAGAGAGAGCGCGACGCTTGTCAAAGCGCGCAGTTAACTTGCTCGCAGCCAAAGGTGCAAAGAGCAATCCGATAAACTGGGCAAATACCAGCATGGCCAACTGTTCGGAACTAAAACCAAACAGATAGGTAGCCACATAAACAAGCAGTGTAAGACCAACACCTGTTAGCGCCATGTAGGCAAGAATGGTCAAAAACAACATGCGAAACGACTTTTGCTTCAAGGTTTTGAAAATCGTCACGAAACCCAGAAGAGGATGTCGCGCATTCTCATCAACCAAAGGCTCACGCAGGGAGGAAATCGTGCTTCGGGTCGAGTAAACAGAATAAAGCATGGTCAGCATTGCCAAAAGACAAGCAAACACTGCGAACTTCGGATAGGCCTCAGGGTTCAACATGCCGTTAGCGAACTCTTCGGTCGGTGCAAAAAATACAACAAAACCGACAAGCGATGTAACCAATCCGCCAAGGTATGAGAAAAATACTCGATAGGAAATCAGGTTGGTACGCTCATGATAACCGGTGACAATCTCCGAGCCCAAAGAAAGGTGTGGCACGTAGAAGAAAGTTAACGCTACGCGCGCCAGGATCGACCAGCAGAGCATCCAGCCAAACAAACCGACCTGCGTTAATTCACTTGAAGGCGTGAAAAGCGCGATCAGTGTGACGCCAAAGAACAAAGCACCGGCAAACATGAAAGGATGACGACGACCCCAACGCGATTTCAGTTTGTCAGAGTATTGTCCGATCATCGGATCAGTCACAGCATCTACGAGCAGCGCAAGCAGTGCCGCCAAGCCAGCCAGACTCGCAGAAAGCCCGAGCAACTGGTTGTAATAGAAAAACAAGAAAAGTGAAAATACGGACTGTTTAACGCCATCAGACACCTGTCCGATTCCGTATCCCACTTTGGTACTAACTTGCATAACACTCACCCATTTATATCATTCTGGTATCGTTCGACACACCGGCCGCTGAAAAACTCAAGGCACAGCAAAGTAAGCCCAGTGTATGAAGCATAAATAAAACGACCTATCACCAAGGTGACAACACCCAAAAAAGAGCGGCCACCTTGACCAATATTGCGGACTCAGTCTCGCAAAGCGCGACGCAATATCTTGCCGACATTCGACTTTGGCAGCTCATCCACAAATTTGATTTCTTTTGGTACTTTGTACGCGGCCAAGCTGGCGCGACAGAAGTCCTGCAATTTCTCAGCGGTCAAATCAGAGTTCGCCGAGACAACATAAGCGACAACCGCCTCTCCCGAACGATCATCCTTGCGCCCAACTACAGCACATTCGACCACATCGGCATTGTTATACAGCACAGCTTCGACTTCATTTGGATAGACGTTAAAGCCCGATACGATGATCATATCCTTCAAACGGTCAACAATACGGATAAATCCGCCATCCTGAATCACTGCTACATCTCCGGTTCGGAACCAGCCTTCAGCATCGAGCACTTCGCGGGTCGCATCGGGACGATCCCAGTAGCCCACCATCACTTGCGGGCCGCGCACCCAGATTTCTCCGGCCTCACCAGGCTCGACATCCTGACCCTCGCTATTGACGACACGCAACTCCTGAAAACTCAAGGCGCGTCCAACCGAGCCCAATTGGTTAAAGTCCTCGCTGTTACAGGCGAGCACTGACGATGTCTCAGACAGACCGTAGCCCTCAAAAATGCGCGTACCAGTGCGCTCAATCCATTCATCAGAAACTTCCTTGACCAAGGTCGCTCCACCCGAGACGGCAAATCTGAAGTGGGAAAAATCGATCTCATCAAACTTTGGATGCCCTAGCATCGCAACGTAGAGCGTATTCACTCCGGCAATGCTGGTAACAGGATAAGACAAAAAGGCATCAATCAAACTGTCGATATTTCGGGCATTTGGAATAAGCACCGACGTACCACCACCAGCAAACACGTTCAGCACATTACCCGTAAAGCCATAGATATGATAGAGCGGCATTGGCGCGATCACCATCGCGGTTTCGGGGGTCGGGTCGTTGAACATATGCTTGGTCATGACACTACTGGAATACAGATTCGCCTGAGTCAGCACTGCCCCTTTCGACAAGCCTGTTGTGCCGCTCGTATACTGCAATACCGCGACATGCTCCATCGACAACTCCGGATTTGAGCAAGGCGTACCTTCCCCCAGTTCCAGCCCTGTCTCAAAACGAACGACGTCTTCCGGCAAAGGCTCTGACGAGGACTCAATGCCCGGCAGATTGGCAACGACAATACGCTCAAGCGGCGACTTCTTCATCACTTCCGTGACGACAGGAAGCAGATCATTGAGGGTAATGATCGCGCGCGCGCCCGAGTCGTTCATCTGATGCGTCAGCTCGGGCACGGTATACATTGGATTGGTATTAACAATTACCAGACCTGCCCGCCATGCGGCCCAGGCAGCAATCGGATAGGCAAGAATATTAGGCAATTGAATAGCGATGCGATCGCCGGGCTTGAGACCAAGCGTGTGTTCCAGATAACCCGCAAGTGCTCTGCTCTGCTCGTTTAATTCGCCAAAGGTAATCTGTTCATCGACACAGTAAAATGCCACCTTATCGCTAAAATTGGCACACGTTTCATCAAACAAAGCCAACAAATTACTATGCTGACCAATGCTGAGTTCATCAAAATACTTTTGCGCAACAGAATTAAGAGGATAGGTATTGTTCATGCTTGCCCACGTTTTGTTATTGCTATTCAGAATATGCAAAACTAACAAGCCAACTTAGTTCAGACAGTCACGAGGGCGACAGGGGCAACCAATATGCGCCCGAGATCGCTGGATGAAAATGAGTTCAATGAGACGAAGAGACGAAAAGAGCAGCTTGCAGTGACGACCAGACGCCGCGAAATCAGTCCGGGTTTAGGCAGTCAAAACTATACGAGATTATTCGAGCCCGGAGTCCTCATCCATCTCATGGAGTAATTTCTCGAGGGCCTCAACATTTTGCAGAAAATAACGCCCGCTGCGGATATCCACTATGCCGGCCTCTTTCCATTCACTGAAGATTTTATTGACGCGCTGACGAGACCCCATACACAGCGCAGCAAAATCATTTTGGCTCAAGTTGATATTAAGGTAGATGCCACCGTCCGCCTGTTCGCCGTGCTTCTCCATGAACTCGAGCAATCGACCCGCAAGGCGCATCCTCAAGGGATAAAACAACATACCGCCTAGCAGCGTATAGGCACCACGCGCCTTGTTGATCTCATCGATAAACAGGTTTCGATACAAAATGGGGTGGCTCTCGCCCAATTCCATGATCGGGCCGATAGGAAACACTACAACGGTTGTTTTTCCTTTGGCGCGCGCATCAAGGATACGCCCGTGTTCACCAGCCAGAGAGGCTTCGCCAAACCATTCCGATGGCCCCAGTTCGGTGATCGTAAACTCTTGCCCTACCGAGCTTCGAATCCCCACCTGCACTCGCCCCGAAAGCACACAGTAAACGTGTTTGGTAACCTCACCAAAATAGTAAAAGTACTCGTTCGCCTTGTATTCGCGAACCTTTCCGGTCTCCGCAACCGCAAGCAGCGCATCTTCCGGAATATCCTTAAACCAAAAGGCTCGCTTGACCAGATTTAACAGATTGTTCTCGCTCAAAGTGATCCTCATTCAAGCGCACCCTCTTGGCACGCACAATGTTCAATGGCTATTAACTTAGTCGAAAGACGGACGCTCGTACACATATAACCCAACTACGGCCTTATAATAGCCAAACTAGGAGCGTGCTGCTTCCTAACCGCACGCCTACTTGAGAACATTTCAAAACAAGGGCTATCAGTTGTCGCCAAGCTGAGCTTTTTTGGCCTTGAGCACTGACTTTTCAAAACCAAGCAACTTCTCATACCGACCAGGAAAGAAGCGATTCACCAGATCCAGAATTTTGGCATCGGCACCAACCAGAATACGGCGATTGTGCTTTAACATGCCATCTATGATTTGCGTTGCTGCAGACTTGGCGGTTGTTTTCGCCATTTTGTCAAAGTCCTCAACCAACTGATCCTTACTAACGGCAACGGATGAAGCGCCGACCCGAAGATTGCGCGTTATGTCGGTTTTTATACCGCCCGGGTGAACGCAGGATACATGCACGTTGCTACCTGCCATTTCCATTTTCAGCGATTCTGTATAGCCTTTCACCGCATACTTCGATGCGTTGTAGGCGCTTTGCAGAGGCAAAGAAAGCAAGCCAAACAAACTGGACACATTGACGATATATGCCTGATCCGATTTCTTCAAATAGGGCAAAAATGACTGCACGCCATGCACAACCCCCCAGAAGTTGATGTTCATCAACCAATGGAAATCTTCCAGTTTTTGCTCAGCAGCAGAGCCAATCAGGGAAACGCCAGCGTTATTGATTAATATGTCAACGCGACCAAATGCACCATGAACATCCAAACTGCATTGCTTCATCGCCTCCACATCACCTACGTCAATCGCAAAAGCCAGACACTCAACATCCAAAGCCTGAACATCGTTCCTTGTGGTTTCCAGCAAGGCCTCGTTTTTATCGATCAAAACGACATGACAGCCCCGCTCCGCAAGTTGCAGCGCAAGTTCACGACCTATGCCGGACGCTGCGCCCGTTACCACAGCGACTTTATCTTGTAACGTACTCATAAAAGGTTCCTTATCTAAAGCGCAGCGTGTGGCTCATGAGAGACAAGCGCGTGAAATTTCTGAATCATGTCATCAACCAGGGCCGTCGGAATTTCGTGCCCCATCCCCGGGAACAATGTTAATTCTGCTCCGGTAACAGAATTCGCAATCTCCAGACCACACTCGACTGGTACCAAGGGATCATCTTCACCATGAAGCACCAGCGTGGGTAGATTGATTTCAGCCAGACGGGCTCGTCGATCACCGGCGGTCAACACAGCAAGTGTTTGACGCACGATGCCTTGCGGATGAATGCCCCGCATTGCCAGAGACAATACAAATGCCTGAACTTCCGCGTCTGTCATTGGGTAGGCCGGACTTCCGATGAGCTTTTTGGTTTTGATTTGATAGGCGAGCAGATCTTCAGGCTCGGCACTTTTAGGTGGCGTTGCCAGATGCATTGAAACCGCTTCGCTAGGTCCGGGCAGCGCCGGATTATTTGTGCTCGACATAATGCATGTCAGAGACAAAAACCGATCAGGAGCAGCCAGTACCGCTTCCTGTGCAATCATTCCACCCATCGACATGCCAATCACATGCGCAGCGCCGATGTTTAGCGTATCCATTAAGCCCAGAACATCTTGCGCCATATCCGCAAGGCTGTATGGCACCTCAACCGGCTTACCCTGCATCAACTCACCGATAACCGCCGTTACAGAAGGTGCGCCCAATGCATCCATATAGCTAGACTGACCTACATCACGGTTGTCAAAGCGAATCACCTGATAGCCTTGTGCGACCAGGCCTTTTACAAAACTCTCAGGCCAGGCGTTCAGGGGATAACCCAGGCCCTGAACCAAAATCACCTTTTCCCCAGAGTTTCCGCCGGCTATTTCATACGCCAACTCAATGCCATTTGCGTTTAGTTTGGACATAAATGTTTTCTCTTTCTTAAGCGCTATTCTCACATTGCGGCATAAGCTAGAGACAAAGAAGACGCGGTACAGTCACATTGGCGACACGAATTCAATAATCGAGGGGTTCAGAGCGAACTAAGGGAGACTTTTGCGCACCATTACACGCTCACCATTCTTTGATCACACGCTTTAAACGGACAGGCCCGGCACAATGGTTCAGTGAATTACCCCATTTCCCGAGACGCTTCTAAAAGGCTGTAAAGCCCTAGTAGAGAACGTGTTATGGCATCAGGTAAAAGCTGGCAGCGCCCGTGATAACGCTTCCTAGTCGTAAAGCAGCGGA
>DAITOW010000120.1:0-7895 GCA_036833965.1 Oleiphilaceae bacterium | reverse complement strand
AGATGACCGCGTGAATGTCACTCTGGATCATGTTGCACAATTGGTCATTGACAGCACAATGGGTCACCTTGACCCAGAGTATGTGGCGCCGCAAAAAAATACCAGGCAACCCGAGCCCCGCGAAGTAAAAGAAGTTCGGGAAACTCCTGGTTCAAGCGAAGCGCCGGTCAAGTGGGATTAGTACTATCGAATGCTGTCCGAAATGGTTGCAATGTACTGATTCTATTTTTGAAGGAGTGGGGTTGCCCTGCTACTCTTCTGTTAAAAATTTGAGAGCAGTTATGATGAAACGAATCCACCTTCACCTGCCAATGTTCATTATCATGCTTGCGGTCTCGCAAGCCCAAGCCCAAACCCAAACTCGGATAAACTGGGAAGTAGGCGCGCACGCAAACTACCTTGATGCCAGCGATTACTACGGTATTAACACTCCTTCCTACAGCAATGAGAGCAGCAAGGTTCAAGCGGGCATTGAGCTTGGTGCATTGATCTCGCTTGATCTGCTTGAAGACGACTTTGGTTTAGGCGTGGAATTTGCCAGTTTTGGGGATTACAAGGCCGATGCGCTCAGTTTTTGTAACAGTACTCTTTGTACACGCAATACCGAGTTGGAACACAGTGCATTGATGTTTAATGGTTACAGCCCCTCGATTTCGCTCGGTGACTTTGCCTTGCGCGGTTTTGTTGGCATGTCAGGGGTTTTTGCCGAAGGCGTCATTAAAGACCATGACTGGAAGAACAACAGCATCGGTTTTCAATTAGGCGGCAAACTTTACTGGCCATTAAACGACGCAGTTACGCCCTATATGGGTTTTCGATTTCATAGTTTTGAGATTGAGTCTGCCGACGATGATGTCGATATTATTGACCTTAGTTTGATGTTCGGCGCTCAGTTTTAGGGTCGCTCGATCTCTAGCCTTTTAGTCTTTTGGTTCTTTAGTTTTTAGGATGACCACCACTCATGAAATTACTTAGTCAACGTTTTAGCCTGCTCTGTATGCTGCTTATTTTGGCGGCTTGTGATCCGGCTTCTATTCCTTCGGACACAGGTGAGGCGCTTACGATTAAGGTTCTCAGCGCGCCTGGCTCGGTTGAGGTGGGTGGCTCTGCAGTGATTGAGGTGCAGTTGCAGGAAGGTGGACGAAATATTGACGGGGCGAGCTATCTTTGGACAGACGAAAGTGCTTCCCCCATTAGTTTGGGAAGTTACGATAACAAGGCGTTCTTTCTTGCGCCTGGCGACCTTGATCAAGCAAAAGTGCGGGTTACGGCAAGTATTGCCGGTTTCTCGGCAACCAGAGTCATTGCTATCGATATTACGACTCCGGTAGGTGCGACCGGGAACGTCGAATCGTTAACGATCACAGGCCCGACAGATGTGACGGCCGGGCATAAGGTCATTTTAAATGCTGCATACACCGTCAATGGTTTGGTTGATACGAGTAAGGATATCACCTGGTCGCAGTTCAGTGGTCCGACGGTATCCTTGTTGGAGGTTGATAACAGGGTTGAGTTTACCGTACCCAATGTAGATCACGACACAGACTTCTTTTTCTCTGCGCAAACCGAAGATGCAGATGGCGTGCTCTTTGACACCCTATGGTTGATGGTGGCGAAACCTGAGGGCATTGCCTTCGTGAATCAAATCAACACAGGGGACGGTCAAGTCGGTTCTGGAAGTCAGTCTTCGCATACCATAAAGCAAGTTACCTCCGGTCAAACGGCACATCTATCTGCATTAGCGCAAATTTCGGGCGGTGGCGGAACGTTTACCTACCAATGGACGCAAGTCAGCGGCGCTAGTGTTACCCTCAATAATTCGACCAGTCAAACCGCAAACTTTGTCGCTCCTAATCAACCGGGAAAACTTGTTTTTCAGGTGGTGGCGACCGAGACGGGGTCGGGGAAGAGCACCTCCCAGACTCAGGTCGTAGAAGTGATTCCTGCACCATTTCAGCCACAACAAGGTGTGGAGCATCATGTCTACAATAATCATGGTCCAATTACATTAACAGCGCCTGTCCATGGTGGCACGGGGCCTTTTACTTATAAGTGGACGCAAACACAGGGGCCTCATGCGACGATCTCCAGTCTCACCACTGCACCTGTCGATGTAACACCACCTGCGGTAGCAACCGATACGGATTTTCAGTGGGTAGTGCAAGTTACCGATGCGAATGGGCATCAAGTAAGTATTACGCATGATATCAAGGTGAAGGCCGCAGCACCTTTGACGGTGAGTATTATCAAACCCAATGGTTGCATCACCAACTGTTTAGTGGAAGAGGGTGACTCCGTGCATCCAGCCGCGACCATAACCGGCGGCTTAGGCAGCATATCGGTATTGTGGGAGAGTACCGATGTTAGCTTAAGCGATGCAGCAACCGAGAAGCCAAGCTTTGTCGTGCCCAATGTCAATAGCGAAAAAGGCATTCGAGTTAGTGTAACAGTGACAGACGGCACCAATACCGTTTCCGATTCGTTGCTATACACCGCAAAACCGGTGTTAAAGCTTGTGCCGCACCAAAACCAGATTGGCAGTAACTTGGCCACGGGCCCCGGCACAAGCACGGCTGCCCCTATTCAGGTTGAGTCGGGCAAAACGTTTAAACCGAGCATCGATGTGCACGCGCCACCAGGCGCCACACTCACTTATAAATGGACGGTGGTGGAACCAAATCCGAAACCTGCCGACTTGATTATTGCCGGAGAAAATACGGCGCAACCGATTGTTAATGCGCCATCGGTAAGCACTAATACCAATATTAAATTACAAGCAGTTATTACCTACACCAGTGCGACAGGTAAAGTGATTAGCAAGACCACTGAAACGCAATTTCAGGCAGTGCCGACGAATGCACCAAGCAAACCTGCGCTAAGCATTAGTATGGCTGGCCATGAGAGCGTATATAGCGGCCATGTGGTGCATCCAAAAGTCACGGTGATGAACGCAAGCGGCACCCTAAGTTATCAATGGACGCAAGTAAGCGGGCCCACCGTTACGATTTCGGGCGATACCACCGATAGCCCCAGCTTTACAGCGCCAAGCGTAACAGGCCACCAAGATATCGTTATCGAAGTGGAAGTAAGCGATGGCTCAGCCGTCGAAAAAGCCCAGATGACCGTTGCGGTTGACCCTGTGATCGCGCCACCGAAATTACCTTTAAGTGTGACCGCTTCGAATGATGCAACGGTGACGGCGAATGAAGTCGTCAAACCCCGAGTGAGCGTAGGCAATACCTTTGGCACACTCAGCTATGCATGGACAGAAACCACCAGTACCGGGGTAACGATTACCGATGCAAACACTGCAACGCCGAGTTTCACCGCTCCCGGCAGTGCCTCCACCGTAACGCTTGAAGTCACAGTTACCGATACCGCTAACGGTTCGGCTACGGATACTGTTACCTACCACGTGAACAATGCCCTGCAAGTCACGGCCGGTGCGCCAACGCGAACCCTGGCTGAGGGCAACACGCTTAATCTATTGGCATCGGTAAAAGATGCTGATGGCGCGGTCACGTATTCCTGGACCGTTATTGATGACGGGGGCACCTCGCTGTCCACAGCAAATATCACCGATGCGGATAAGGCTAGTGCCTCACTCGATTTGCCGAATGTCGCTGCCGACACAAATATCAAACTGCAAATCAGAGCGACAGATGACGTTAATACCGCAAATGCGATCGTTGCTGTAACCATTCAAGACCGCCACATGACGGTGGATTTGGGCGCCGACTTTAATATGCCGCCTGGGCAGCCGGCGTTTTTACATGCCAATGTTTCGGGAGGCTTGCCGCCCTATACATTTAATTGGGTAAAAGACGATACAAATGCAGCGCTTTCAAGTACGTCCAGTGCCAACCCATCTCTAACCGCACCGAGTATTTCGCATGCGATAGACTTGGAATATAGCCTCGAAGTAACCGATGCGATTGGTAATAAAGCAACCGACGACATCACCGTGACGGTGAACAACCCGCCATTTAGTGTGGATGCAGGTGAATCCTTCCCCGTTTTGGAGAACACGTCCGTTTATCTTTGGGCTCACACCGAATTTGGGGTGACGCCGTCTTTCCAATGGACACAAATTCAAGGTTCGGCAGTTACGATTAATGATCCGACAAGCTCAAACCCAAACTTCCTAACACCCAACGTTGCGGCGGGGAGCTTAACCGAGCTGAAATTTGAGGTAGAGGCAGTTTCCAATGGAGTCTCGGCGAAAGATCAAGTCAGTGTCTTTGTCCAATCCTTGCCCGATATCGCTGCCCGCACCAACGCCATTACTGTGCAGCCCGGGCAAACAGCGAAACTAACCGGCACCGTGCTAGATAAAGACCCCAACAACCCCGGAACGGTCACTACACTCGAGTGGAAGCAAATAACTGGGCAAGGGCCCAGCGTTGGCCCCTTGACTAATGCCAGTGCTCAAGGCAACAACCGAGAGCTAACGGCCACCTTTGTCGCGCCTGATGTAAAGCAAGAAACCCGGTTGGGCTTTATGTTCAGTGCCAAAGGCACAGGTAATTGGGTTCAAATGCCTGGCTTTGTAACGATTAAGCCGGCCAGTCCAACGGTCGACGCCGGCAAAGACATTCGCGCCTGGGGTGGAACAAAAGTGCAGCTCAGTGCAACTGGCACCAATGCCACCACCTTCGCATGGAGTCAAACCGCTGGCCAAACCGTGACCCTAAGCGATACCAGTAGTGCGAGCCCGAGTTTTACCGCTCCAATTCCTGCAAGTTGCGACAACGCCGCGGTATTTCCTGCGCCCTGTGTAACCCTGACCTTTGAAGTCACCGCGACTGGGAGTGGTGGTAGCTCTATTGATACAGTCGAGGTTTATTTATATCAACCTGAAATCAAGCTTGAAACGGCTCAGCATAATTTCGTTATGACCGAAGGCGATACGTTGAAGCTGGATGTGAACTTGCTTCTGACCAGTGGTGCGACTTTAGATAACAGCTTGGTTAATCTCGATTGGAGTGACGATTCGCAAGGTAAGTTATCTCTTAGTGATAGTAGTACAGCTAACGTCAATACTTTAACAGTAACCGCAGTCCCAGGCTCTGAAGGCAGCTACGAGGTAACGTTAGTAGCGCAACGTACAGTGGATGCAGATGCGTTTAAAGGAAGTTCCTTGACCATTCATCTCAAGGTTAAGAAAGCGGATACTCCACCGCTAATGAGTGACAGCGATTTGGCGGCAGCACTGAAAAAAGCAAACACGGATCTGACTGCGCTAAATGGCGTCGACAAGCTTGTGAGCTTACACGCCCCCGCAATTACCGGCGGCACGCCACCTTACACCTATAGCTGGGCGCCGCCTGCTAAAGGCGTGACGCTAAGCGGTGAAGCAAGCGACAACCCAACGGCAACCATTAGCAAACCGGCAAGCGAGTGCACCTTCACCGAAGGCGATATCACCCTCACCGTGACCGATGCCAAAGGTCAATCGGTTAGCGCCACTTTGCATGTCAGAAATAGCCGCGGCGGCGATGCGGTTAACCCAACACCGACCTCACCGGTTTCCTGTGACTATTGTCGTGGGCCGAAATTCATCTGCGAGCGCTCGCATAAAACCGGTGTATGTGGCACTACCGCTGGCAACCCTGAAAACCTGCCCGCTGCGGAGCACTACAAATACCAGTATTGCATCAATGATGTGGAGAACCTCATTGATGGTTCGCGTTATGTGACACGTCGCTGCGCAACCGCCGAAAAGGTCAATGAAGAGTTCAACAACCGTAAAAGCAATCCTGCATGGAGCAGTAGCTTCCAGTCCCCTGGCAGTTCTTCTGGCACAGCTGGCTGTAAACCCTACAACGTGCATGATTTACAGGATTCACATTTCAGTTGCGTCTTTGCCTGCAAGGGGAAAGTTGGCGGCGGGTTCGATGGCGGTACACGCGGATGTAATGTTGAAACGGTGCCTGCGCAAAGCGGGATCTCCATCCAAATACCTGATGGGGATTACCCCGTGCCAACAACGCCAGCCACAGTTCCTGGCACAGGCTCACCTGGCTCTTGCCCTAGCGGTATTCAGCCAGCGCCATAGTCTCGTCAGGCGCTAGCCTAAATTAAAAAGCCCCCACGCATCTTCGGTGCGTTGGGGCCTTTTTGTGTCTGCCTTTCACACCGTAGTATGGTTTTGAACTGCGCTTTCGGGCTTGTGTAAGCGCAAGAGAAAGGCGCTTTCCGGTTCAATACCGTGATTAGAAATTTAGCGTTAACAGTGACGATAGGCGAGGGCAAAATCAGCGATGCGCTGTCTGTCTGGGCTGTATTGCCGTAAGCCTCGCAGTCGGACGTTGGGCGAGCCTCGCTACAACTGTAACAAGCAGCCTAGGCCTCTATGCTGGTAATGTTTGAACCTTCGCTGGTCGCTTCATCCTGCCAGCAAACGACCTGATTCCGGCCAGAGTTTTTAGCCTGATACAAAGCGGTGTCTGCTTGCGTGATCAGCTGATCGGCACGCTGGGTATTGCGCGATTTCAAGGTCGAAACGCCAAAACTTGCCGTGACCGGGATAGCTTTACTATTAAACTCGAATTTGAGCTCTTCGATGCTAAGTCGCAGGTCTTCGGCGATAATCTTGGCCTGATGCATGGACGTGTCGCTCAACAGAATAATGAACTCTTCACCGCCGTAACGCGCGGTGACATCGCCGGAGCGCGTAATACGCTCGTTAAAAATTTCGGCCACTTTTTGCAGGCACTCATCGCCGGCTTGGTGTCCATGCTGGTCGTTAATGCTTTTGAAATGGTCAATATCGCAAAGAATGACCGAAAGCTGGCGTTTATGCCTGCTTGAACGCTTGAACTCGGTTGCGAATGAGGTTTCAAAGTGTCGACGGTTAAAGAGCTTGGTAAGCGCGTCGGTTGTCGACATGATCTCCAGTTTCTTGTTTGCTTTTTCAAGCTGCGAAAGTGCTTGCTGCAAATTCAGAGTTCGCTCGGAAACCTTTTGTTCCAGCTTTTCCTTGGCATAGGCTTCGGCGACGAGTAATTCTTCCTTTGACCGGCGTGCGATCCGCTCGCTTTCGAGCGAGGCTTGCTGAGCTCTTATGCGCATCTCTTTTTCGCGGTTGAAGCGATGTGCGAGCGCAAACGAGAACAGGGAGACCTGAATCATAACGCCAATTTGTCCGGCATTATTCGTCCAGAAGTTCGCGGGCATGACACCAAACTTTGTGCCGATTAAAATTGCAACGCCGGTGAAAGCCGATGTCCAGGCCAGGCAAAAATATTTTGCCATGCTGTTGCCCGTATACCAGCTCCAGTAACCAACGACCAGTGCTGCTATGCAGGTCACCATCGCCATGGCACTGTTGATACGCACGGTTAGATTGTAGGGCACAATAAGGCTCAACAATACCAACACCGCGCAGACACCTGCTATGACCGAAACAACGCGCCCGACTTTGGGGTTATGTTGGGGTAAATCCAGCAAGGTCAGCAGAAACATGAAACCGAAGAAGTTTGCTGAGGCAATAAATACCGAAATCGAAAAGCTGTTCCACTCCAGTTGGGTTGGCCAAATGTAGGCAAATCCATAGCCTTTGAGCGCTGCCTGAAACAGCAAGTAGCTGAGTGTAAAACCGGCGTAGTGGAGGTAGGTTGTGTCTCGTAACAGCAGCAGCATGAAAAATTTATAAATCACCATGATGCCCAGCACGCCGAACCAGATGCCTTGCATCAACCGGTCGTTACCATCTGCCACCAGAAATGCATCCGGCGCCCAAACGCTTAAAGGGGCCTCGACGGTGCCGGAGGATTGAATACGCATTAGAAACTGATTGAGCCCCGGTTGTAGATCTCAGGGCAACAAAAAATTATAATAAACAATGGGGCGCTAATCAAAAGGCCGCTCATCCCCGACATAGTGTCTTTCAA
>DAITOW010000119.1:0-7900 GCA_036833965.1 Oleiphilaceae bacterium | reverse complement strand
CGAACAAACAAACGAGCGCCCTGCTTGTCAAAGAGCACGTTTTCAGCCTGATCTGTAATCAGAACAGCTCCATTATCAAATTCGTCACGATCAACACGTGCGGCACACTGGTCGACATCGACAACATTCAAAAACTCGGAGTTATAGCCTTCAATTTCGACGTACCTGCCTGACAGCGTACCGTTATAACTTATGTCGTTTTCTTTGACACAGTTTTTGAATGTTACAGCAAAAATATCTCCAACCTTATACTCATCGCCTTGAGGCTTATAGGAAGTCGCAGTGTAAGATCCACCGCCGTCACACGCGACAGGACTGCCGGTCGCTATGAGTGAAGAAGCATCCAGATATTTGTAGAATTGGGCGTAGTAAAATGGCGAGTAAAAACCCTGATAAGCGCTCCAAAGCAATTCTTCAGCATTATTGTTGGTAATATCGAGATCGCGACGATTATCCCTTATTTCCTCGTTCTCAACGATAAACTCACCACATGCGACCAACACACCGGTTAGCATTAGTACGCTGATTCGTATTAGGCGATTCATTGAAGATCCTGTTTATTTTTTTAAACCGGAGAGATTGTAGGACAAGCGGAAAAAGGGTTAAACGCCGCGCCACCGCAATTGTGACGCAGCCTACGCTCAAGATACTCTAAACGTGGTATTGCGCACTGATTTCATGTACGGCATCAACAAAGACCTTCGGCGCATCCGGGTCAACAAACTGGTGAATACCATGACCGAGATTAAAGACATGCCCGTTACCGGTGCCGAAATCTCCCAGGATACGAGCAACCTCGGCACGAATTTGATCCGGCTTTGCATACAAGACACCCGGATCCATATTACCCTGCAGGGCAACTTTGTCACCAACAAGGCCGCGAGCTCTTCCAATATTCATTGTCCAGTCAAGCCCTAGAGCATTCGCACCACACTCTGCGATTTGCTCAAGCCATAGGCCGCCACCTTTGGTAAAGACTATGGAGGGAACACGCAAACCCCTCGCTTCAGTTTTCAGACCTGCAACGATCTTCTTCATGTAAGCAAGCGAGAAATCCAGATAGGCCTGATCACTAAGATTACCGCCCCATGTATCAAAGATCTGTACCGCCTGCGCACCCGCATCAATCTGCGCATTAAGATAATCGATAACGGAGTCAGCCAGAACATCAAGCAAGGCATGCAGTGTTTCAGGCTCGCGGTACATCATCGCCTTGATATGCCGAAAGTCTTTCGAGCTTCCGCCTTCTACCATATATGTGGCAAGCGTCCATGGAGATCCGGAAAAACCAATTAATGGAACCCGGCCTGAAAGTGCAGAATGAATCTCCGAGACCGCATCGGTCACATAGCTCAAGTCTGAAGGCGTGTTAATGACACTCAACGCAGCAACATCCTGCTCTGTTCTGATCACCTTTTTGAAGCGGGGTCCCTCGCCAGTTTCAAAATAAAGCCCCAAACCCATCGCATCAGGGATTGTCAGAATATCCGAAAACAAAATCGCCGCATCCAGATCGTAGCGCTCCAGCGGCTGAATCGTCACTTCACACGCCAACTCCTTATTCTTGCACAGGCTTAGAAAGTCTCCAGCTTGCGCTCGAGTAGCCCGATATTCGGGAAGATAACGACCCGCCTGACGCATCATCCATACAGGCGTTACATCAACCGGTTCACGAAGCAGGGCTTTAAGAAAGCGATCATTCTTGAGTTGGCTCATAGTTTTCTCTTTTCAATACAAAATAAAAAGGCACAGCGATTGCCGTGCCTTTCAATCAAAACCAGCAGGACCTATACGTCCAAGTAATCCAAAATACCTTCGGCAGCCTTTCGACCTTCAGCAATAGCAGTGACCACCAGATCAGAACCACGGACCATATCACCACCGGCAAAGATCTTCGGATTAGCCGTCTGGAAGGGGAAGTCTCCAACTTCAGGCGCTTCGACACCACCCCAGCTGTTGACGCCAACTTGCACACTACCCAACCATTCCGGAGGGCTCGGACGGAAACCAAAGGCGATAAGCACCGCATCTGCCGGCAAGATTTCTTCACTATCCGGAATCACTTCAGGACGGCGTCGACCATTCTCATCAGGCTCGCCCAGCTTGGTCTCTACAACCTTAACACCCTCAACCTTATCCTCACCAACAATAGCCACAGGCTGACGATTGAAAAGAAACTGCACGCCCTCTTCTTTCGCGTTCTGAACCTCTTTACGCGAACCAGGCATATTTTCTTCATCCCGGCGGTACGCACAAGTCACAGAATCTGCCTGCTGACGAATAGATGTACGATTACAGTCCATCGCGGTGTCACCACCACCAAGCACAACTACGCGCTTGCCTTTCATATTGATAAAATCTTCTTCCGATTTTTCAAAACCAAGACGACGATTTACATTCGATACAAGGAAAGGCAACGCATCATACACACCTGGCAAATCTTCACCCGGGAAGCCGCCCTTCATATATGTGTACGTTCCCATACCCATAAATACAGCATCAAATTCCGAAAGTAATTCATCAATCGTAATATCGTTACCGATTTCAACGTTCAACCTAAACTCAACACCCATCTCGGTGAACACTTCGCGACGCAATGACATCACGTTTTTCTCGAGTTTAAATTCAGGAATGCCGAACGTAAGCAAACCACCAATCTCTGGATTGCGATCAAATACAACCGGCTTAACGCCATTTCTCACAAGAATATCCGCACAACCGAGACCAGCAGGGCCTGCACCGATAACAGCAACTCGCTTATCCGTCCAGACCACCTTGGACATGTCCGGGCGCCAACCCATTGCAAATGCCGTATCCGTAATATACTTCTCAGCTGAACCAATCGTTACTGCACCAAAACCGTCGTTCAGAGTACAAGCGCCCTCACACAAACGATCCTGAGGACACACACGACCGCAGACTTCCGGTAAAGAATTCGTCTGATGGCTTAACTCTGCAGCTTCAATAATGTTCCCTTCTGACACAAGCTTGAGCCAATTCGGGATAAAGTTATGAACAGGACACTTCCATTCACAGTAAGGATTGCCACATGCAAGACAACGATGCGACTGCTCTGCAGCCTCATCTGACTTAAATGTTTCGTAGATCTCCCCGAAACCCTGGGTACGATCAACCATGGGAACCTTCTTCGGATCGCAACGACCTACTTCAATAAATTGAAAGTTGTTGTCTAAGCGCTTAGCCATTTCTTACCTCTTTACGAATAACCACTGACATTACACCCTTACTCCGGTCTGGTTCTAACATTGTTAAGAAGCATGGTCAGACTTGCTGCCTTTGGCTTCACTAACCAGAAGTGTGACGTAAAGTCGTCAAAGTTATCTAGAATTTCCTGCCCCCACGTACTGCTTGTCGCAGCAACGTGTTCCTGGATTACGCCTCGTAAATGATTACGGTAAGGCTCCATTGATTCAGACGAAATACGTTGAATTTCAACCAGTTCGTGGTTGTATTTATCTACAAAGCTGTTGTCCTGATCAAGCACATAAGCGAAGCCGCCTGTCATGCCCGCACCGAAATTATATCCGGTAGCACCCAGTACAGTAATCAAGCCACCCGTCATGTATTCACAACAGTGGTCTCCGGCACCTTCAACAACGGCACTTGCGCCAGAGTTACGGACACCGAAACGCTCACCGGCTGTACCAGCGGCAAAAAGCTCACCACCCGTCGCCCCATACAAGCACGTGTTACCAACGATGGAAGTTTCCTGCGTTTTAAACACACTTCCTGCCGGTGGGCGTATGACCAAGCGACCGCCAGTCATGCCTTTACCAACATAGTCGTTTGCATCACCTTCAAGGTACATATTCAAGCCACCGGCATTCCACACACCGAAGCTTTGTCCAGCTGTGCCTTTCAAATGCAGGGTAATCGGACTATCAGACATTCCCTGATTACCGTGACGCAAGGCAATTTCGCCTGACAGGCGAGCACCGACAGAACGGTCACAGTTCGTCACATCAAACTCAAACTCGCCACCCGACTTGGACTCAATGCTAGGCAACAAGGTTTCAATCATGCGTTCAGCGAGCAAACCCTTATCGAAAGGAGCATTTCGCTCAACTTCGCATGTATGCGGTTTTTCGGCAGAAACTCCGCCATCCGACAAAATCGGTGACAAATCAAGCTTCTGCTGCTTATTCGTAATACCAGGCAGCACTTCAAGAAGGTCGGTACGTCCAACCAACTCTTCGAGAGTTCGCACACCCAGTTTCGCCATCCACTCGCGCGTTTCCTCCGCCACAAAACGGAAGAAGTTCATTGCCATTTCAACAGTGCCCTTGAAGTGCTCTTCACGCAACTTTTCATTCTGCGTAGCAACGCCCGTCGCACAGTTGTTCAAGTGACATATACGCAAATACTTACAACCTAGCGCCACCATAGGCGTTGTTCCGAAACCGAAACTTTCAGCGCCCAGAATCGCAGCTTTCACAACATCCAGACCGGTTTTCAAACCACCATCCGTCTGCAAGCGAACGCTGCCGCGCAAATCGTTCCCTCTGAGGGTCTGGTGCGCCTCACTCAAACCAAGCTCCCAAGGAGAACCGGCATATCGAATCGATGTCAAAGGACTTGCAGCCGTACCACCGTCATAACCCGAGATAGTAATTAAATCAGCATAGGCTTTCGCAACACCTGCTGCGATTGTACCAACCCCAGGCTCAGAAACGAGTTTCACAGAGACCAAGGCCGTCGGATTCACCTGTTTCAGGTCGAAAATCAACTGCGCCAAGTCTTCGATAGAATAAATATCGTGGTGCGGCGGAGGCGAAATCAGCGTGACGCCTGGAACGGAGTAACGCAACGTCGCAATCAAATCATTCACCTTACCACCAGGCAGCTGACCACCCTCTCCGGGCTTCGCACCTTGCGCAACCTTGATCTGGATAACATCAGCACTACTCAGATAGTGTGGAGTAACACCGAAGCGGCCAGAAGCCACCTGTTTGATCTTAGAGCGCTTGATTGTGCCGTAACGCGCTACGTCTTCACCGCCTTCACCTGAGTTTGAGCGACCTCCCAAGGTGTTCATGGCTACTGCCAACGCTTCATGCGCTTCTGGCGATAAGGCCCCCAGGGACATAGCAGCGGAATCGAACCGTGGGAAGATATTCTCCACCGGCTCTACTTCGCTTAACGGAATCTCTTTAGCATTCGCGCTAATCGTGAACAGATCACGAAGAGTCGCAGCAGGCCGAAGGTTGACCAAATCAGCATACTCTTTGTAAACGCCGTAATCTCCGCTCGATACAGCTCTCTGTATTGTGTTAACCACATCAGGGTTAAAAGCGTGGTATTCCTGACCATGGACGTACTTAAGCAAGCCGCCCGGCTCAATGGCCTTACGTGCCTTCCATGCTTCTTTGGAAAGCAAAAGCTGATCAGTCTGAAAATCGTCAAAATCAGCACCTTCAATGCGGCTTGCTACGCCTTTGAAGCAAAGGTCGACAACATCCGAGGACAAACCAATAGCTTCAAACAACTGCGCGCCGCGATATGATGCAATAGTCGAAATACCCATTTTCGATAGAATCTTGAGAAGGCCTTTGCCAATACCTTTACGGTAGTTGTTTTTCGCCTCTATCGGATCCATCAACATCTCGCCACTTTCGATCAGATCATTTATGACTTGATACGACAAGTATGGATAAACAGCCGTTGCCCCGAAGCCAAACAAAACAGCAAAATGGTGAGGGTCACGGGCAAAACCGGTTTTGACGATAATATTCGCATCGCAACGCAAACCTTTTTCAACCAAATGGTGATGCACGGCACCTGTTGCCATAAATGCGTTGATTGGCAGCTTGCCCTTTTCAATCTCCCGATCAGACAAGACGATGATCACATTGCCATCACGAACAGCCTGCTCAGCTTGAGCACAAACATCTTCGATAGCCGCTTTCAGACTCGCAGACTCGTCAAATTGCAGTGCAATCGTCTGCGCAGTGAACCCCAACGGGTTATTAGTAATCGCAGAGAACTTGGCAGGACTCAAAACAGGCGTTGTCAAAATAATACGCTTCGCGTGTTCCGGTGATTCCTCAAAAACGTTTCGCTCCGAACCAACACAGGTTTCAAGCGACATAACAATCGCTTCACGCAATGGATCAATCGGAGGATTTGTTACCTGGGCAAACTTCTGTCTGAAGTAATCAGCAACAGAGCGCACACGATGTGATAAGACAGCCATCGGCGTGTCATCACCCATCGACCCTACAGCCTCCTGACCGGACTCCCCGAGTGGACGAAGCACTTGATCACGCTCCTCAAAACTCACCTGGAACATCTTCATCTGCGTCTTAAGCTCATCACTATCCATCGCCTTGAACGCAGGAGACGCTTTACCCAAGCGCGTTTCTAGGCGCAGCGCATTCTCACGCAACCACTTCTTGTATGGCTGAGCTGATTTGAGGCGCTGGTCGATGTCATCAGTATGTAGAACCTCACCCGTTTGGGTATCGATCGCCAAAATCTGTCCTGGGCCGATACGGCCTTTCGCAACGACATCTTCCGGCTTGTAACTATAGGTGCCAATCTCAGAAGCAACCGTGATAAAGCCATCTTTCGTCACAACCCAGCGACTCGGACGCAAACCATTTCGGTCGAGCAAACACACCGCATATCGGCCGTCTGTAGTTACCAAGCCAGCTGGACCATCCCACGGCTCCATGTGCATACTGTTAAACTCGTAGAATGCACGAAGATCGGAATCCATTGTGTCCACATTCTGCCAGGCAGGCGGGATCATCATACGCACAGCTCGGAACAAATCCATTCCGCCAGCTACAAGCAGTTCAAGCATATTATCCATGCTTGACGAGTCAGAACCGGTGCGATTCACAAGCGGAGCAATAGACTCTAGATCAGGAAGGTTAGGCGTTTCAAACTTGCTGGTTCTGGCAAGCGCCCAATTTCTGTTTCCTTCAATCGTGTTGATTTCACCATTGTGCGCCAAGTAACGGAAAGGCTGTGCCAACGGCCATTTCGGCATGGTGTTGGTACTGAAGCGTTGGTGGAATACACAAATCGCCGTTTCAAGAGATTCATTACCCAAGTCCGGATAGAAGTTGGGCAAATCAACAGGCATCATTAAGCCTTTGTATGAAATAACCTGATCAGACAAGCTACACACGTAAAACTCATCGTCTTGCGCCAGCGCTTTCTCAATCTTCTTGCGCGCAACGAATAACTTCAGACCAAAGGCCTTGTCATCAATAGTTTCTTTCGCTTCGACAAAAACCTGCTCAATCTGCGGCAAACAATCCAGTGCCATGCGTCCAAGGCAGTCATTGTTGGTTGGAACCACACGCCAGGCCTTAACATCCAAACCTTCTTCGGAGCATGCACCTTCAAAGGCAGCCCGCGCAGCAGAGGCACGCCCGGCATCCTTGGGAAGGAAGATCATTCCCACGCCGTATTGGTCAGCCAAAGCAAGACCACTCTCTTCCTGAGCGACCTTGCGCAAGAACGAATCGGGCTTCTGAAGCAGTAGGCCGCAACCATCGCCTGTCTTACCATCGGCAGCAATACCACCACGGTGAGTCATGCACGTCAGGGATTCAATTGCAGTTTCTAATAACGCATGACTGGGCACACCCTTGGTGTGCGCTATGAGCCCAAAACCACAGTTATCTCGGAATTCTTCTGGGCGAAACAAACCTGCTGCCATAGCACTCTCTCTAAAAAACCTAGTAATTTCATGCGTTTAGCGAATCTTTTCGCAAATTATGCACGACTACGAAAATTGGGGTCGGACATTTTACACACAGCCCCCATCAAGGACAAATTTAATCATCAGAGATTTTGAGATGTGGTTAAGATTTTGCCGCTTGAGGCCCTAAAAACTCACTATTTGAGTCCGGAAAGACTCCTGATC
>DAITOW010000118.1:0-7935 GCA_036833965.1 Oleiphilaceae bacterium | reverse complement strand
GGGGTTTTCGTTTTTCGGAGATTCCTATGTGTATGTGATCTTTGAAGACGACACAGATATTTACTGGGCACGATCCCGCGTTCTTGAATACCTGAGCCAAGTTGCCGGAAAATTACCCGATTCAGCCAAACCGCAGTTAGGTCCAGACGCAACGGGTGTCGGCTGGGTGTATCTTTACGCATTGGTTGACCGAACCGGCGCACACGATTTAAGCGAGCTACGCAGCATTCAGGACTGGTTTTTGAAATACGAACTGCAGACCGTTGAAGGCGTGTCTGAGGTCGCTACGGTTGGCGGGATGGTTCGCCAATACCAAATTGAAGTCGACCCGAACCTACTCCGCTCTTACAACATTCCTTTATCTCACATCGGCTTGGCGGTTAAGCGCGCCAATCAGGAAACGGGCGCTTCGGTCATCGAGATGGCGGAAGCGGAATACATGGTAAGGGTTAGCGGATATCTCAAGAACAAGGAAGATATCGAAAATATTCCTTTGGGTATTAATGCTAAGAACACCCCTTTAATGCTTAAAGACGTAGCAAGTGTTCGACTAGGCCCGCAAATGCGCAGAGGTATTGCTGAACTGGACGGCGAAGGCGAGGTTGTTGGCGGAATCGTGGTAATGAGGTTTGGAGAAAACGCCCAAACCGTGATAGATAGCGTCAAAGCAAAGCTGGATGACCTGAAAAAAGGCTTACCTGAAGGCGTTGAGTTGGTTACGACCTACGATCGATCCACTTTAATTGAACGAGCGATAAATAACCTCTATGAGAAATTACTCGAAGAGTTTTTGATGGTCGCAATTATTTGCGCCGTGTTTCTATTCCACTTCCGCTCTTCGCTCGTTGTGATCCTCAGCTTACCAGTAGGAATCCTTGCTGCTTTCATTGTCATGTATCAGCAAGGGCTAAATGCCAACATTATGTCACTTGGGGGCATTGCAATTGCGATTGGTGCAATGGTCGATGGCGCGATTGTGATGGTTGAAAACGTACACAAGCACATCGAACGCACGCCATTAACGGATCAAAATCGATGGGAAGTAATTAGCAAGGCCGCGACCGAAGTCGGCCCTCCGTTATTCTTTTCATTACTGATTATTACGCTGAGCTTTCTCCCGGTGTTTACGCTGGAAGCGCAGGAAGGAAAGCTTTTCTCACCTCTTGCCTACACCAAAACCTACGCGATGGCCGCAGCTGCTGGTTTGGCCATCACACTGGTGCCTGTATTGATGGGCTATTTTATACGCGGCAAAGTGACTCCTGAGGGGAAGAATCCGCTCAATCGCTTGTTAATTTTTATCTATCGCCCACTGTTAAAAACGGTTCTACGGTATCCAAAATCGGTTCTGATCGCGACCATACTCGGGCTTGGGATTGGCTTGTGGCCGGCAACCCAGCTTGGCAGCGAGTTCATGCCACCATTGGACGAAGGCGACCTTATGTATATGCCAACAACCTATGCGGGGGTTTCCATAGGCAAAGCACGCGAACTTCTTCAGCAAACAGACAAACTTATTAAAACCGTACCAGAGGTCAAAAGCGTTTTTGGGAAGGTAGGGCGCGCCGAAACCGCAACCGACCCGGCGCCTTTGACGATGATTGAAACCTTCATTCAGCTCAAGCCGAGAAGCGAATGGAGAGAGGGTGTTACCACCGAAAGCTTGCGGGCCGAGTTTGATCAGCTCGTTAAATTCCCGGGGCTGACCAATGCCTGGGTTATGCCTATTAAGACCCGTATAGACATGCTTTCTACAGGTATAAAAACCCCTGTGGGAATAAAAGTCGCCGGGCCAGAGCTAGCCCGGATCGAAGCAATCGGGAAACGTCTGGAAGAGGTGTTACCTCAAGTTCAGGGCACTGCATCGGTTTACTCGGAGCGGGTTGCGGGAGGGCGATACGTTCATGTCGACGTAGACCGAGAAAAAGCAGCTCGCTATGGCTTATCCGTCGCGGACGTTCAAACGCACGTTCAGGCCTCAATAGGAGGCATAGTCGTCACGGAAACCGTTGAAGGGCTTGAGCGGTATCCGGTAAATATCCGTTACCCCCAAAACTATCGAGACTCAGAAGCAAAACTGCGCGTATTGCCGATTGTCACAGCAATGGGGCAACGAGTCGCACTTGGTGATATTGCTAACGTTTATATTGCCGAAGGGCCTCCTGGCATTAAAAGCGAGAATGCCCGGCTGAATGGATGGACGCTTGTCGATATTGATGGTCGTGATCTCGGTTCCTATGTCAGAGAAGCGCAATCTGTGGTTGAGAAAGAGCTTGAATTGCCACCGGGCTATTCGATTTCGTGGTCCGGCCAGTATGAATATATGTTGAGAGCAGAACAGAAGCTAAAAATTGTCGTCCCAATAACACTCGCCGTGATCGTACTTTTACTCTACTTGAACTTCAGAAAGTTCTCTGAGGTTGCAATCATTATGGGAACGGTGCCTTTCGCCCTCATTGGCGGCCTCTGGCTTATGTATTTGCTTGGCTACAACATGTCTATCGCTGCTGCGGTTGGTTTTATAGCATTGGCCGGTGTTGCCGTCGAGATAGGTGTGCTGATGCTTGTCTATCTGAATCAGGCGCTGGAGGAGGCGATACGTGATGCCCGAGAGTCGGGCAGGGGGCTGACGGCCAGAGAGCTAATGGATGCAGTCATTGATGGTGCAGCATTGAGAGTTCGTCCCATTATGATGACGGTGCTCACCGTTGTAGTTGGTTTAGTGCCAATTATGCTTAGTGATGGCACGGGCTCAGAAGTAATGCAGCGCATTTCAGGGCCAATGGTTGGCGGCATGATTTCGACCTTGATACTTACATTGCTAGTGATACCGGTGATATTTTTTGTTTGGAAACGTACGACCCTAAATAAATGACAAATAGGATTAATAATGAATTATAGGACTATGAAATATATAGCTTTTACTACTTTGATTTGTACTCCAATTTACGCCAGCGCGGGCGGTAGTGGCGACCATCACCACGGCGACAATCACCACGGTGAGCATCATGATATGGCCAAGCAACATATGGAAGGCCATCATATGGAAGGTCATCATGAAGGCCATGGCCCAACGATTGCCGGTCGACCAGGCACAGAAGACGAAGTCGATCGCGTCATTAAGGTGGAAGCCAACGATTCGATGCGCTTCGTGCACGATCCGATCAAGGTCAGCAATGGTGAGACCATTAAGTTCGAGATCACCAATACCGGCAAGATAAAGCACGAGTTTTCGATCGGTACCAAAGATGAGCATAAGGCCCACAGTAAGATGATGATGGCCAACCCCGATATGCATCATGGCCCAGGTGGCGCATCAATCACTCTCGAGCCCGGAAAAACCGAGACGCTAATCTGGCATTTTGAGGAAGCCTGGGAGGTTCAAGCTGCTTGTAATATGCCGGGGCACTACCAAGCCGGCATGCATAGCGATGTAAGATTTGAAGAGTAACTTTGTTTAATGATTCAGCCAAAAACAACACTCTCTGAAATCATCAACAAATAGGATCTAGTGCGTTAATATCAGCAGATAAAGTTCCGTCACCGAGATAGCTTTAATGTTTGAACTGATTTTTCTGGCGCTTGCGCTCAGCATGGATGCGTTCGCAGTATCCATTGGCTTGGGTTCCAAAAACACACTTGAAACGCGAAAATTAGCGTGGATGACAGGTATTTATTTTGGCGCGTTTCAGGGCCTTATGCCTTTAATCGGGTATGCTGGAGGTTTAGGTGTATTCGGCTGGATTGAGAGCTTTGCACCGTGGATCGCGTTTATTCTGTTACTGATTATTGGTTTAAAAATGCTTTACGAAGCGACGGCAGAAGGAATTGAAGAAGATATTGCCCAGTTAACACATAAGGTAATGATCATGCTCGCCATCGCTACCAGTATCGACGCTATGGCTGCAGGCTTTACTTTAACGTTGTTAGAAGTAGATCCGATTGTTGCTTGTCTTGTGATTGGCGTTGTCACATTTATCTTTAGTTGGACGGGAACCTATATCGGCGCTAGAACAGGCACCTGGCTTGAAAGCAAGGCCGAAGTGTTGGGTGGCTTGGTGCTCATTCTAATCGGGATCAAGGTTTTGGTTTCATAAAACATAGCAGTAATTGGCTATGCACTCTGCAAAAAACAAAAGCCCGACTAGACTAATCACGCTAACCCATATCGCGCAAAACAATTAGAGACAAACAGCGAAATATGCCGAATTCCCCGAGCGATGCTTCAATTCTAACGAATCTGCTTGATGGCACTGAGACCATTACTGCAGTCATTCTACCCGACGGCACAATGTCTAAAATCTGCCGCTACGGGTCTGAATTCGTTGGCTATACAGAACAGGAAATAGCATCTGAACCTTATTTTTGGTCTCGTTTTGTGTCTTCTGACGAGCGCGAAAAAGTGACAGACATTATCGCCAAGGCAAAAAAAGGAGAGGTGGTCGCAAAGTTTCAAACTCCATGGCTATCCAAATACGGTGAGCCTCGCACATTCAACTGGACCAACACGCTGGTTCAGGATTGCAACGGAGAAATGGAGTATTTGCTCGTAGTCGGGATTGAAGCAATGGCGAGCCCAAGGCAGGCGCCAAACACTAGAACGAGTCCTGACGCATCTTCAGTTGATTCGCCACGTAGCCAAGCAGGTGACAGCCAGACAATCGATCATGAAGGTTCCGAAGAGGGCGTTTCCGTCCCGGCATCAAAAGAAATTATCCTCGAAGCCGATATCACGGAGTCGAAAGAGTCTTTGACGTACGATATTTCGGAACTCTTAAATGATGAGCGTAACCGGCTTATTTTTGATCACCTTACCGGAGAGGTGCACGTTTGGGAGCTTGTGCGTCATGACGACGGAACGATAAAAACGTGGAAGCTGGTTTATGTCAATCTGCCGGCACTGAACTCGTGGGGGCGATCTTCTTTAGAAGAGATCAAAGGCAAAACGACAGATGAGATTTTTGGTGATGGTGCAACGGATCACTATCTCGACGTTGTTACGAAAATTGTGACGGAGGGAACGCCTCATACATTTCATGATTACTTCCCGAATCTAGCGAAACACTTTCAGTTCACAAGTATTTCACTTGGGGAATATTTTGTTACGACTGGCTCAGACATTACGAAGCTTATTGAAGATCAGCAACGCATTGAAAAAGACAACGTAGAGTTAGAGTTACGCGTTCAGGAACGCACAGCCGAGTTGAAAAGATCGAATCAGGACCTTGAAGACTTTGCTTATGTAGCGTCCCATGATCTTCGGGCACCATTAAGAAAAGTCACTGCATTCATCGATCTTTTGCTTGAAAAGGTAGATTCCGAGGATGATGAGGTGTCAGACCTGCAGCAACGCATTCTTCGAAATGTTGATTCGATGCGAAAATTGATCGACGACCTTTTGATCTACGCTCGTGCAAATTATGGAGACACAACGAGCGACTTGGTCGACCTGAACAACATTGTGTCGAATGTTCTTGAAATGAACAGCACAATCATTGAAGAAGAAAATGCTGTGGTCGAAGCATCTGATTTGCCGGAAGTTAACGGTAACCAAACCCATTTCACGCAACTTTTCCAAAACCTGATTACAAACGCCATTTGTTATCGAAGTGTTGAGCGAAAACCTCACATTATTATTTCTGCTGAGAAGCTATCTGATCACTGGCTTATTAAAGTACGGGACAATGGCCGAGGAATTTCAAAAGAGTCGCTCGAAGCGATATTCAAACCTTTTGTGCGTCTTGGCGGTGTTGGCGGCAGCAAAAATGCAGAGAATAACACGGGATTAGGATTGGCAATCTGTCAGCGTATTGTTGGACGTTTGGGTGGTTCGATAGCGTGCGATTCTGAATTGGGTGTTGGTACCGAGTTCAAAATAACTCTACCGTTATGCGCATAATATATATTATGTTAAATTGAGTATGTAGTTGCGTAAGTGCGTTTGCTGATCGATGCACTGCTTGCAAGCGTTGTTAACCGCCCCTTCACTAAGCAGCCATACACAGGCAGATTAGTGTCCCCTGCATTTACATCAGCGCAGCTAAACCAATGTTGGGATACCGTCAGGAGCTAGCAAGGATTTTAGTTCATTTATCTTTTTATTGGACTCGCGCAAAACCTTCTGGCTTTGCTCAGGTGTAAGACCGCCTTCGCCCAATTTTTTGAAAGCAGGAATATCTGCAAAACTTGGTAAGCCTTTAACGTTTCCTTTCCCGATTAATGCGTGCACCTGAGCGACGATCGCAACGTCCACATAGTCAGCGCTTTCCCCTGGCGATTGGTAAAGCCAGTTGCCACTATTTGCTGCAACCTTAATAAGCTCTTCCTGAAAGCCCCAGTGCTCCAAAAGTTTTGGTCCCAGTTTGGTTTTTAGGCGTTCCACGATTTGTTCTGCCTTGTTCTCCACTTTCATGAATTGTGGATAATGATCCAGGTGTTCGATGATGGGAATAATACCTATGTTCTGTACGATACCCGCCAACATAGCAAGCTCAGGATTCATTTTGGGTGTGATGCCTGCCAAAACGTAAGCGATAGCAGCTACTTCCCGAGAGTCCGACCAAAGTTTGCCCATCTTTTCTTGAAGAGCCTTGTTTTTACTGCTGAACAACTCTTTGAGCGCGAAAATATTTACAAGTCTGCGTGTGGTTTCGAAGCCGAGACGCACGATTGCATCCTGGCTAGAAGTGATCTCGGTGGCTGTTCGATAGATCGCGCTATTACAGGTTTTGATAAGTTTTACGACGATAGCGGGGTCATTTGTCAGTGCTCCGGCGATATCGCGCGCAGTGACATTGGGGTCATCAAGAAGATCTTTGATCTTTAGCGCAACTTCCGGAAAGGACGGGAGTTCGATATTGTTGGTTCTCAGATCGTCCATAAACGATGCTTCAATACCTTCAATTTCATGTCCTGAATGTGCATCCGCTGCGCACATTTCGATATCTTTGCTTTTAGGCAATTCATCCAACAGCGCGTTGACTACTTGTTGGCTAATGACAATAAAAACACAATCTGTAAGCGCAGTTACGCGGTATTTGCGAGGCTGAAGCAATGCGATTGCTGTCTTTGCTGAATCTGTATTTGATTCTATTTTCTTAACGCGCCCGTCAAACGATTCGAGCTTTACGGTTCCTGCGTTCAGAAAATATTCCTGGTTGTCCTGGCTGTCGATTTCGAGGATACAAGCGCCCTTCTTGTAAGACCTTTGTTCTGTCTTATCGGCAAGCACAATCAGTTGCTTTTCGGATAGCTTGTGAAGTGGACTGAATCGTTTTAACTCTTTGATTGTCGTTATCGGGTTAGCATCCATAGGTCGTCATCCGTGTAAAAACCGCGTGTGTACTGCGCCTTGTACTTTAAGCATAGCGCATTATCGGTTTGGTCGTCGCTTGAGATTTTGTTAATGGTGAAGCTTACAGGTAAACGGCAAGCTTGTTCTGCTTTTAGGAGAAATTCTGAATTATTTCATCTAACGGTAGCGGCTTTCCTAGGCCATAACCTTGGCCATAGTCGACATCAATTGAGCCCAGTTTTTTGGCAATTGCCTCATTTTCTACGAATTCGGCGATTGTCTGTATCCCCATCAAATGGCCGATCTCATTAATCGCTTTTACCATTGCATAATCAATCGGGTCATCGATGATGTCCCTAACGAAGATCCCGTCTATTTTGAGATAGTCGACAGGCAATGTTTTTAAGTATCCAAACGAGGAAATGCCACTGCCAAAATCGTCCAACGCGAAACGGAAGCCTTCTTTCTTAAGGCGTTGGATAAACTCGGTAGCTGAATTGAGATTGGATACCGCTACGGTTTCTGTTATTTCAAAACAGACTTTTTCCGGCTTGAAGTGTCCGCGCCCTACCTGTTCCAGGATAAAGTTCAGAAAGCCCTCGTGGGTTAAGGATGCGCCAGAAAGATTGATGGTGATGAAG
>DAITOW010000117.1:0-7938 GCA_036833965.1 Oleiphilaceae bacterium | reverse complement strand
GTTATGTTCTCTGGCGACTTTTTCCAGAATCGGATCCGGATCAACGGCGACGGGGCGTTTTACGGCTTTCAGAAGAGGCAGGTCATTCAGCGAGTCACTATAAAAACTGGCTTGTTCTATTTTGTGTCCCTCTCGTGCTGCCCATTCCTGAACACGATCAACCTTGCCTTGGCGAAATGCTGGTGTACCTTCAATTTCCCCCGTGATAAAGCCATCTTTAACTTCTACATTAACAGCCAGAACGTGCGGCACTTTAAGGCGCTCTGCGATGGGTTCTACAAGATGCGTACCTGTGGCAGAAACGATCACCAGCTCTTCGCCTTTCGCCCTGTGTGCCTCAAGCAGGTCCAAAGCTTTGGGTAGCATCAGAGAGGGTAGAATCTGATCCAGGAAATCATTAATGACTTGGCGTACCTGCACTGAACCCAAGTTAACAAGAGGGGACAATGTGTAGCGCATGTAGGCTGCCAGATCGAGATTCCCTGCATCGTAGTCAGCCATATAGTCGGCGTTGATTGCGAGAAAATTTTCAGGGGTAGCCAGCTCACTGGCTGCTAGAAATTCCGAAAACGACTGGGAGCTATCGCCTGCAATTAATGTGTTGTCGAGATCAAATAATGCTAAAGACATAGGTTTATTTATCCTGAAACTTTGCCTTCCCCGGCCAATGCACAGTTCAGACGAAATCGTTCGTTAAATGTTTATCCCAATGCTACTGCCAACAAGCCGCAGAAGGTGATAGAAACTCCCAGTAATTTGGGGGTATAGAGACGCTCTCCCAGACCAAAAACGCCCATCATGACGCCAATGGGTATGCTGACCTGGCGAAACGCGACAACGTAGCTCACGTTATTGACATAGGCCATGCTTGCCACCACGAGGGCATAGGTGCCAAACATCATGATGGCAGTGAGCAGGCAATGGTGCAGAGACTTCCGGAGAAGTCCGGGAACCCGCTCTCTGTCGCTAGGGCTAAAGTAAACAAAAATCGCCATCCAGACAGAGGCGCTTATACCCTGCAATATGACGTAGACCAAAGCGATATCGCCCGAGCTGGCCAGGACTTGTCCTGTTACGGGGTCTACAAGGCTTCGCATGATAGAGGTAGCACGATCATCAACAAGGGAATAGCCGGCAGTAGAGAACGCTGCCAAGAGGGCAAAGGCTGTCGTTCGATTCAAATAGTTATCCAGATTCAAGTCACTGAACTTGCGCATTGGAACCAAGAGACAGCCACCAACAATCAGAACAATGCCGATGACTGCTTGCACCGAAATGCTGTCCCTCTCCCCTAATAAAAACGCAGAGATACAAACGATAATCAGCGGGGATGATCTTGCTATGGGATAGGCAATCGACATATCACCTGACTGGTACGCGGCGGCGAGTCCCCATAGATAGAGACACTGGAACAGGCCGGTTGCGACCAGCAAATAGAGAACTTTAGTATCGAGCGCTCTGATTAAGTCCAAGTGCAACAGCAGATAGGGAGAGAACAATACCGATCCCCCGAGCGTGACCATGAAGAAAAACGCCAGGGTCGGACTGAACTTCTTACCGTAAAAATTCCAGCCGGCATGGGCGACGGCTGAAATCAGGATCAGAATCAGAGCGGTCAAGGTCATTCGGCTTAAGACTCCGCTGTGATGACGCGACCAACGAGTCGATCAGAGTCTGGCGCCAGACCTTGGGCCAACCAGTCATTGACTTGATCAATGGCCAGAGCTAGGTCGGCCACACTGTCAATAATGATGTGGGCGCCATTCTGTCTAAAACGTTGAACCGCTCTGGTTCTTAATCGCTCTTGTTCAGCCGGGTCCAGGCTTTGCCAGGTTTGCAAGCTACAGCCAACTTCGTTACCGGAGACCGTAACGCCGACCGTCCACATGCCGGCGGCCAGCCCTTCCTCGATACCTGGAATCGTGTCATCGACTTTGATGCAGCCGCGTACGTCTGAGACACCAAGCTCAAGCGCATTCTTCAGGCTCATATGAGGATAAGGGCGACCTTTCGCGACCTCAGAAGCGCAGACGCTGCTATCTGGGTCATAACCCTGGCTCTTTGCGATGTCTGCCAGGGTATCGAGCATCTCTCTGTTGTAACCGGTATTGGCGCCGATTTTGATGCCGCGATCTTTTAGCTCATGAATGGTATCAAGCCAGCCAGGAATAGCTTGAGCGCATTCTTTAATGGCATCGAGCTGCAGAGGCAGGAAATCATGGTAGAGGCGATCAATCACCTGCTCATCTGCGTCGTGGCCGTGTCGTTCCAACCACGCCTTTTTAATACGTGGCATGGCCAAAAGCTGGCTAATATGTTCACGCTTTTCCGTGCCCATGGGCTCTCGTGCTTCATCGGTGGTGATGGGTACACCGTTCGTTTCAAAAAGCGTCTGAAACGCTCTGATAGGGGCCATTGAACCAAAATCATAGGTCGTGCCGGCCCAGTCGCAAATGACGGCTTCTATCTGGCCTTGGAAGATGCGTTGAAAAGCGGTGCTCATGATAGATTTATCTCCATAACGTTTAAAACTTCGCTAATCGTGGTTAGCAATCGGGTTACTTGTGGCGTGTCAATTTGGCCAATGCAGCCAATACGGAAGCTCTCGGACTCGGTAAGCTTGCCTGGATAGATCACAAAACCGCGCTGTTTCAGTTCCTGGTAGAAGCGCTTGAAATCAAAATTAGGGTGATCCGGACTCAAGAAGGTCACAATAATGGGCGACAACCATTCGCTGTCGAGTAAGGTCTTGAACCCAATTTCGCGCATGCCGGAAACAAGTAGATCGCGATTGCGGGTATAGCGGGCCAATCTTCCTTCGACGCCGCCTTCCTCCGCATGCTCTCTCATCGCTTGAGCGAAAGCCGCCACCGTATGAGTGGGCGGGGTGTAGCGCCACTGGCCTGTTTGCTCCATATATTGCCATTGATCATAAAGATCCATACTCAGGGAGTGCGCATTGCCTTGGCATTGTTCCAGGAGAGACTTCTTGATAATGGAGAACCCGAATCCCGGAACTCCTTCGTAACACTTGTTCGCGGAGGATACTAAGGCATCAAAAGGCAGTGTTTTGGCGTCAATCGGTAAGGCGCCAAATGCACTCATGGAATCGATAATCAGCTTGCGTCCGCAGTCGAACACTACTTTGGCGACCGCTTCTAGGGGATTAAGAATGCCGGAGCTCGTTTCACAGTGAACGATCGCGACCGTTGTAAGGTCGGGATTCGCCTCAAGCATTGCTCGAACTGCTTTGGGATCGGGAGGCAAATAGTCACCAGTATTAATGCTGGCATAGGGGCGTTTCAGATAATCACAGATTTTTCCGATTCGCTGTCCATAGGCACCATTCATTAGCACCAATAGTTTGTCTTCGGGTCCGAGCAGCGTTGCCAGAGTCGCTTCCACTGCAAAGGTGCCGCTGCCTTGTAAGGGTACGCAAGCGTATTCCGATTCATCGGCATTTGCGGCCTTTAATAACTCGTCTCTAATTTTTTTAGTGATGTGATTAAAATCGTCGTCCCAGGAGCCCCAATCATTCAACATGGCTTCCTTGACAGTGAGTGAGGTCGTGATAGGACCCGGGGTTAGTAAGTAATAATTTGGTTCGTTCATGGTTGTCCTCGTTAACAGCTTGGCCTAAATGGATAATTTTTCGGGCACAAGAACATATTGTTGTAGGTGGCTGTATTGGTCAGGTTCGTAATTTGTTCGTCGTTTAACGGCCTTGGTGTTAGTTGGCATTTTCTAAAGGTCAGGTGCGGTCTGAAGCATTTGTGTTTGTTTCTGATGCCGCCATTGCTGGGTTCGATTAAGAAGTAGGCTTCCCAAAAACCACTGTAGCGCTTTGGCGATAACACAAGTCAGCATGATCATGACTGCCATTGCCGCGGCAGGAGCGATATCCCCTGCATCGTCCATGTTGAGCACGGCAACCGACGCCAACATAGTGTTATAGGAATAGAGGAAGATAACGGCCGATACGGTTGTCATGGCGTTGACGAACAAGTAGATGGCTATCTCTAGCACTGCCGGCAGGCAAACGGGCAATGAAACTCGCCAGAATGTCTTAAATTGCGGCACCTTTAGCGAGGCTGAAACGGATTCAAATTCAGGATCAATCTGCTTCAATGCCGTGACAGCGGTCAGATGGCAGACTGTGTAAAAGTGCGTAATGGTACAGATCACCAGTATTGCCATGGTGCCGTAGATGCCGTTTAGCGGATTGTTTGGCGCGTTGAAAAAGAAAATATACGCTAAGCCAAGCACTAGCCCGGGTACGGCCAAAGGGATGATCGCCACAAGGTGAAACACCTGTTTGATCAGATTGAAGTCTTTTAGTTTCTCAATCAGATATGCATTGAAGAAAATAAAAAAGGTTCCAAAAAGAGCCGTGTAACAAGCCATGCGAATCGAGTTCGAGTAAGCATCCCAGCCACCGCCATCCATGAGATCAAACTGGTAGTTCTTCAGGGATAGTTCCAGATTGTAAGGCCAGAAGTTAACCAAAGACGCGTAAATTGCCATTCCGATAACGCCAAGAATGACGATCGAGATCAGCGTAAGTACCAAGAAAAAAACTCGATCTGTCCAGAGGCGTGGTTCGGGCATCAAGGGAACCGCTTTTGACGTTAGCAGTGCTGACTGTCGGCGCTGAACCCAGCGATCTGCGAGAAAAGTGAAGATAGCCGGGAAGAGCAGGATTACGCTGACCGCTGCGCCCATTTCGAAATTCTGCTGGCCTATGACCTGCTTATAGATGTCTGTTGCCAACACGTTGTATTGGCCTCCGATGACTTTTGGAACACCGAAGTCGGTAATGACTAAAGTGAACACAACGAAGGCTGAGCTGATCAAACCATACTTAACGCTAGGCAGCGTTACCGTAAAGAAGGTCCGCAACGGAGAGGCGCCAAGTACTTTAGCCGATTCATAAAGCCGGGCGTCACTATTGCTCATCGCTGTCAAGATAATCATTAAGGCGTGGGGGAAGGTCCAAAAGCAGGATCCAATGACAATACCAATGGGGCCATAGATACTTTCACCCATTAATAGTTCCTTCAGTACGCCTTGGTTACCAAAAAGGTAAACCAGGCTGATGGCAGGCAGTAAAGAGGGGGCGAGAATGGGTAATACTAAAACCATTTTGAACAAGCCCTTTGCCTTCACTTTGGTTCGGCTTATGGCATAAGCGGCACCGAAAGCGAGACTGGTAACGATAACGGTGCTTATCAGCGCCATAGTCAGTGAATTGCCAAATGAATTCGCAAGACTTGGTGTGGAAACGTAAGTGGCGAAGTTCGCCAGCCCAATAAATTCGCCACTTTGGTTCTGCACACTTTTTGACAGAAGGCTGTATAAAGGCAGAACAATCACAATGAACAGAGCAAGCACGCCGATCAGCATGGCGCCTCCGAGCGCCAGTTCGTCAGTGCTTCGTCCTTGCAGCCAGCTTCGCTTCACAAGGGTATCAATGGCAATTGGCCGGTTCGATGGGCACGTTTGACGAGTATTACTGATCATTGTGCCAACTCCGAAAACAGGTGCAGACGATCTTTTGGAAGTTGTAATTCAACCTCTTGGCCTGCGCTGAGTTGTAGTTCGCTCATTTCATTCATGGAAACGTCGGCAATAATTGGCATGTCGTGATCGGTGATAGCCAGACGGGATCTAACTTTAGAGCCCATGAATTCAAGATCGAGAACCATACCCGAAATGACGTTGTGCCGATCTCCATTGAGGCGCAATCGAATATCTTCCGGGCGAATAGCAACTTGCACCGGCATTGTCTCGTCAAGTGGTGCTGAAAGAGAGTAATCCAGTTTCAGCGCGCCGCTCTCAAAAATCTGATTCGCTTTTATATGTCCAGAAAAGAAATTCATTTCGCCAACAAAGTTAGCCACGAATGGCGTTGCAGGTTGGCTGTAGATTTCTTCGGGTGTACCGATTTGCTCAATGCAGCCGTGGTTCATCACGACAATTTTGTCAGCCATGGTCATGGCTTCTTCCTGGTCATGGGTCACCATGATGGTTGTCACACCAAGTTTGACTTGTAGCTGCTTTATTTCATGTCTCAGATGAGCTCGAACACGTGCATCTAACGCAGAAAGGGGTTCGTCCAGTAGTAACAGGCCAGGAGAGGTTGTTAAAGCGCGAGCGAGTGCCACCCGCTGTTGCTGACCACCTGAAAGCTGCGAGGGATATTTTTGTTCGCTGCCGGTCAGGCCAACAGTTTCCAGCAACTCTGCAACGCGCTGGCGCCGCTCAGCCTTGCCCTGACCTTTGGTCCTCAGGCCGTATCCGACATTTTGTGCCACATTCAGGTTAGGAAAGAGCGCGTAGGATTGAAACACAATGCCAAAGTCTCGATCGGTTACCGGTGCGTTAGTGATGTCATGGCCCGCTTGAATGATGCAGCCTTGAGAGAGTTTTTCCAGACCGGCGATCACCCTCAACAAGGTTGTTTTACCGCAGCCTGAAGGGCCAAGAAAGCAAACAAATTCGCCCTCGTTAACGGTTAGAGAAACGGATTTAAGGGCTTGGAAAGAGCCAAAGTACTGATTAATGTTACTCAGTTGTAAATACGGCTTGGGGCTCATTAGCGAAGTCTCTTTTATGTGTCAGATTACCCAAGCAACATGTCTGTTTGGTGCTTGGGTAATGTGAAATCAATGGTTATTTCAAAAATGGAGCGTCCTTGCCCCAAAGGATTCATCCGATGATGAGGAGTCGAACTATTTGGGATCACTTTTACCGTCGTAACGTTGCTGCCACTCAGCAAGAATTGCTTCACGGTTGCTGGCTGCCCAAGCAAAATCGTTGTCGATCATCAGCTCTTCCGCATTCTCAGGGAAAAATTCGACGGGCTTGGCAACGCCTGGCATCGCAACAACTGCGTAACCTTCGTTATATGTCTTGTTCGCTTCCAGAGAGATACTCCAGTCGACCAGCTTCTTCGCTGCATCGAGCTTGTCGGTACCTTTAACGATTGCTGTGGCTTCCATGTCCCAACCAAGACCTTCAGACGGGAAGATAATGTCTAGAGGGGCCCCTGCTTTTTTGGATTTTGCTGCGCGGAATGCGAAAGAAATACCGATAGGGGTTTCGCCAGCCGCAGCCAACTTACATGGCTTGGAACCAGAGTGAGTGTATCGGCTGATGTTCTGATGCAGTGAGTCCATGAACTCCCAGCCCTTATCTTCGCCGAAGATCTGAAGCCAGCTGCTCACGTCCAAGAATCCTGTACCCGAAGAGTTTGGATTTGGCATGATGATGTGGTCTTTATAAACCGGCTTGGTGAGATCTTCCCAGGACGCTGGTTTGGGCAAATTGTGCTTTTCGGCTTCTACAGTGTTGAAGCAGACGGCAGCCATCCATGCATCCATGCCTGTCCAGACCGGATTTTCACTATTGTCGCGGAATTTTGGGGAAAGTTTCTCGAAACCTTGTGGCTTGTATGATTCAAGCATGTCGTGTTTATCAAGTAGCATTAGGCTAGTTGCGGCCAAGCCCCAGATGACATCAGCTTGCGGATTTTCTTTTTCTGCCAAAAGTTTGGCCGTTACGATTCCTGTTGAGTCACGTACCCAGTTAATTTTGATGTCAGGGTGTGCTTCGTTGAACCGTGCAGCGTATTTTTTCAGATCCTCAGCTTCAACTGCCGTGTATACCGTCAACTCTGTTGCGTTGATAGCTAGAGAGCAAAATGCCGTGCCTGCTAATAGAGCCAAGCGTGTGAATTTGGTCAAGCCTTTCATGTGTCTTCTCCATTATTGGAACATTATTAAAATTATCTGGTATATACCAGATTGAGAGTTAGGCTAAAGGTCTAATGTTTCAATAATGTTTCGGTTTTATGAAGGCTCGATGAAAACCCTGAATCTAATACACATCTGACGCTGCCGACGATCTACTCTGAGTAGATAACGGTGTAAGCCGTAT
>DAITOW010000116.1:0-8073 GCA_036833965.1 Oleiphilaceae bacterium | reverse complement strand
CCAGGCAGGCTCGGCCACCAAAATCAAACCCGCAAAGCTCAGTACAACGCAGGCAACCACACCCAAGTTAAATCGCTCACCGAGAAACAACAGGGCGAGCACAGCAACAAACATCGGGTGCAAATATTGAATGATCGTTGCCTCGGCCAAGGGCAACACGGTGATGGCGTAATACACAGCCATTAAAGCGACAGCGCCCACCACACCTCGCGCCATCAGCAAGCCTTTATGGGTACCAAAAACAGGTAAACGCTTTCTGCGAATATCGAGATAGCTTAAAAGCACGGAGACCAGCGAGCGCGCGACAACGATTTCCAGAACAGGAATGCCTCGGGCAAAAGCCAATTTTACGCACACCGCCATCGCCGCAAAACCGAATGCGCTGAGCAACATGTATCTCAAACCAATCGGAAATAGCATTTAAGCCTTCCTAAGCCATTTTTGATGCAAGCAGTCAGCGGAAACAATAATCGTGACTATACTTGCGAGGAAAAAAATAAAAGGACAATACTTCATGCAAAAATGGCAATCCCTCAGCATCAAGCACAAACTGATTTTAGTCATGAGCCTAGCCTTGATCATTTCGATGCTCATATCAATGCTCATCACCAACTATTTGCTGAGAGGCAGTACAACGGAGCGAATAACCAACACGGAAATCCCGGCGATTCTGTCGAGTGTTGGTAATGCGCTCGAACTCCAGATTGCCTTGCCGCTCAATACGGCAAAAGGCATGGCAAATAACAGCTTTGTCGACAACTGGATACGTGGTGGCGAAGCACAGGAATCTACTCAGGACATTGCCAACTATCTGGCCGGCATCAAGAGCTCAAGCGGTGCAAAATTCGCATTTCTGGTATCAGCCGAGAGCAGCAACTATTACTCTGACGGTGGCCTGCTGAGAACGGTAAGCCGTTCCGGAGATGGTTGGCTGTATGACTTCCTCGGCTCAGGCAAAGACTTCAGCCTCGATCTGGATAGAGACAACAGCACCGGCATCTTCACTCTTTTCGTCAATTATCGCGCAGCTGCAGGCAAGGCCGTGACCGGTGTAGGTATTACGGTAGCAGAGCTGTCAAAGCTGATTCAAAACTACTCCATCGGAGAAAGCGGTTTCGTATATCTGGTAGATGCTGGAGGCCAGGTACGTATCCACCCCGACACGGATAAAGTCGGCTCTGTCTCTCTGGCGAATCAGGACCATACTTCAGAACACGCGAGCGCTCTACTGAAAAAAAGTGGCTCGATTCTTTTGGAAAATACGGGGGATTCAATTCTCGCATCTCATTATATTCCGAGCCTTGACTGGTACATCATTGCTGAAATCCCGCATGACGAGGTATACGCCGGAATCAATCAGACAACTCAGGCTCTGGTCGTTGTGAATATTATTCTGGTACTGGCCTTGATCGCTGCGATTACACTGATTGCCAGCTCTCTAAGCAGGCCAATTCAGGAGACAGCCAACATGCTCGCATCAATCGCAGAGGGCGATGCTGATTTAACCCAAAGACTCAATACCAAGCGTAAGGATGAACTCGGACAACTCGCAAGCTCTTTTAATCAGTTCGTTGAGAAAATGGCGATGCTGGTCCAACAAATATCCTCAACATCAAGTTCTGTTAACAACGTTTCGCTAGAGGTTTCAGAATCAGCAAGACGAACAGAGCAAGGTTCGAAAGATCAGCTCTATAGTGTCGACATGGTAGCAACCGCCATCACAGAAATGGGCGCAACCGTTAAAGAAATCGCACAGAACGCAACCCATACAGCAGACGCGAGCCGGGATTCAGCGAACGAAGCCAATCAGAGTCAAAGCACTGTCAGCAATACCGTTAACGAAATTCAGAGTCTTGATAACGAACTGGCCTCAGCCTCTTCCGTCATTTCTGAACTAGCGGAAGACATCACCAAAATCAGTTCAACGCTCGCTGTGATCTCGGGAATTTCAGAGCAAACCAACCTTCTTGCCTTGAACGCTGCGATTGAAGCCGCCCGTGCAGGCGAACAAGGCCGCGGCTTTGCGGTCGTCGCCGATGAGGTTCGTATGTTGGCGCAACGCACTCAGGAGTCGACGAAAGAAATCAACGAGATGATTAGTCGCCTCGAGCATGGTTCGAGCAATGCAGTGGATGCCATTGAAGCGGGTAAGCAACGTTGTGAACTTGTTGTCCAGAGCTCGCAGCAAATTAACGATTCACTGGAATCCATCCGTTCTGCTATCCAGAGAATTTCAGACATGTCCTTCCAGGTGGCGACAGCGACCGAACAACAAGCCAGCGTTGTGGAAGATCTGAATCAGCATATTGTGTCAATCAACGACATGGCCAATCAAACCAGCGCAGCGTCACAACAAAATGCCAGCGCCTGCGAAGACTTGTCATCGCAAGCAAACAAACTATCCAGACTCGTCAGTAATTTCCGTACCTAAGCCTTACTGACTCAGAAAAACCGGGTGTAGGCGAAGCGGATATTATAACCCTCCGTTTCGTCGACAATCGGGCTATCGCTAATCTCGTTTGCATACCAGATATAGCCCAAGTCGATTCGCGTAAAGCCACCCAAGAGTATCGGAGTTGAGAAGTTGAAATCGGCACGATAATTCCAGCCAGAACGACCTTCATACGTGCTGCGTTGCGCTGTAGCCTCTGAGGATTTCACACCGTAGTAATAGTCAATCAGGTCTGCATCTAAATAATGCGCAGAGACTTCAGGTACGAAAAAGAATGGCCCTTTATTAAACTGCCTGGAGATCTGAAAGCGTGTCTCTGATCCTTTGTGCTTGCCCAGCACATCGTGCAAATAAGAGACTTCAAAACGGGCAATGTCCTTTGGTTGATATCCAAGAGAAAAACCGCCATCCAGACTTCGGTCGCGGTCATCCATTCCCGCAAGAAAGTTGCTATCGTCGGCCTCGTAACCGTCAAAACGCACCGCAAGTTTTAGTTTCGCACTATAGGCTCCCTGATCGTAAACCTTGTAATTGGCAAACGGACCGTAAAACTCTAAAGACTCTCCAATGTAGCCAATGGCCGGAATGGGAATAAAGTCGTTGCCCTTTTCTTTATAAATCGACTCGGTGTAACCGGCACCAAAACCCCAGAACCAGCCCTGCGGTTTGGGTCTCTTACCCTCCAGGTCTGCGAGTGAAACGCTCGCATTTAAAGCCAAACTAAGTAAAACCAGCGCTCTAAAGATATTGAGTACAGAAAACATAGGATCCTTGTCGAGTTCACAGACATTGCAGGGAGAAATCAGGTCGAAAAAACCAGTATCCGTTATACCTATTTAAAGCACAATCAGATCCATTAGACCAAAGCACAGTAGCCCGGTCAGGTAGAGCATGTAAGAATAGAGACTTAATCTGCGCTCAATAACATCTCAATCACCCCACCATTAGCCTAGGAGATCAAAAAATGTTTAAAGCCCTGGTACTCAATCAGCAGGACAAGATCACCTCATCAAGCCTTGAAATACTGGACGAGACGAGCTTACCAGAAGGCGACACGCTGGTTCAGGTGAGTCACTCCTCGATCAATTACAAAGACGGGCTTGCGATTACCGGCAAAGGAAAGATCATTCGGGACTTCCCAATGGTTCCAGGCATCGACTTTGTCGGTGAAGTCCTGGAAACATCAAGCGATGAGCTAACTATTGGCCAACAGGTCGTGCTCACGGGCTGGGGCGTTGGTGAAAACCACTGGGGCGGCATGGCTGAGAAGGCACGAGTGGACGCACGCTGCCTCGTGCCCTTACCTGAGAAACTAAGTCCGGAGCAGTCGATGATGATCGGCACCGCCGGTTTCACCGCCATGTTGTGTGTTCAGGCACTTCTGGATGGCGGACTGACACCAGAAAGCGGCACCGTTCTGGTGACTGGCGCCAGTGGCGGGGTTGGCTCGGTCGCGGTGACCTTGCTGAGTGAGTTAGGCTTCACCGTTGCTGCTGCTAGTGGCCGCGCTGAAGAAAATGCAGACTTTCTGAAAGCGCTTGGTGCCAGCGAACTCGTCGAGCGGAGTGCTCTGGAGGAACCGGCGAAACCTTTGGAGAAACAACTTTGGGCAGGCGTTGTCGATACCGTCGGCAGCAAGGTTCTCGCAAAAGCCCTAAGCCAAACCAACTACGACGGCGTTGTCGCAGCATGTGGTTTAGCTGGCGGTTTTGACCTCCCAACCACCGTCATGCCGTTTATATTGCGCAATGTACGCTTGCAGGGTATCGACTCAGTGATGTGCCCGAAAAAGAAACGCCTCGCCGCCTGGGATTCCATCGCCGATTTGCTCCCCGCAAAATTCTACCAATCGGCTAGCACCACCATTTCCCTGGATCAAGTGCCGGAATTTGCAGAGCGTATTACGCTTGGCCAGACCAGAGGAAGAGTCATCGTTGCGCTCTAAACGAAAGCCAGGATGATTGAAAAAACTGAACGGACAAATCATTTTATTTCAATTTTAAGAACCATGAACTCCTGCAATACTTGCATTGTCTTCAACGGACAATGCTCAAGGAGTTCATCATGCATCACATTGTAAGCACAGCAATTAAGTCAAATACGCATTTAAAAAGTGAGGCTCGCTCTGCCCAGCCGAAGAGCAAGAAAAAAACTCAATGCAATTACGGCGACAATTACTACGGGGATCAGGTTTGTAGTGTTCAAGCCAAATAATCGCAACTTGCCAGTTGGCGTGACCGGGAATCGCAAACGCTTGCTGGCAAATCCTCACTCAAAAATTCCTATAAATAATCCCTTCACAAAAAACTAACTTTTATTACCAAACAGTCTTTAAAAACCAACTCCAAACCGGAGTTCTTGGAGTAACCTTAAAGAACGAATTAGCTAAGACTCAAACATCCGCAACGCGAGAGAGTCCGTTTTAACGAGGCAACCCCTCATAACGACAATGCTATCAGGCGCTATGTTTAGCAAGCAGCTTCGGAAACACCCCTCTGAAGCCAACTCCTGAAATGCCCTCGCACAACAGACCAAAAGTCTAAAGGAGTGGTTATGAGCAAGTACTCTCAGGCGCTTGACGCCTGCACCCGCTATGTTGACCCTTCAGGGAAAGCCACCTGCGACGATCCCACAGAGCGTATTGAGGATTCTCCCCCTACCCGGCAATTAATCGATTTTTACAAAACGATGGTGCTTATCCGACAGTTCGACAACAAGGCGGTCGCTTTACAGCGTACCGGACAAATGGGTACCTATCCGTCCTGCCTTGGGCAAGAAGCCTTCAGCACCGGCATCGGTTACGCCATGCGTGATGACGATGTGTTTATCGCCTATTACAGAGATCAGGCCACCCAATATCTTCGCGGCGTGACATTAAGCCAGATGTTTCAGCTTTGGGGTGGTGACGAACGGGCGAATGACTTCAAGGGTGTTGCTCAATTCGACCTTCCTGTCTGCGTACCGATTGCAACACAAGTGACGCATGCCGCTGGCGTAGCAACCGCCATCAAGGTGCGGGGAGAACACCGCGCGGCACTCGTGACCTGCGGTGATGGCGCCACGTCGCGTGGCGACTTTTACGAATCGCTGAACGTTGCCGGCGTCTGGCACTTGCCGCTTGTTGTGGTGGTCAACAACAATCAATGGGCGATATCCGTACCGGGAGAATTGCAAACCGCCGCCAAATCCATCGCTGTGAAAGCCGAAGCCGCAGGGCTGCCGAGCGAGCGTGTGGATGGTAACGATGTGCTTGCGGTCTACGATGCCTGCAACCGTGCTTTAAAGCGCGCCAGAGCCGGAAAAGGCGCAACCCTGATTGAATGCGTGAGCTACCGACTATGCGACCACACCACCGCCGATGATGCGAGCCGCTACCGCCACGCTGATGAACTGAAAGAAGCTTGGAGCTATGAACCTATCTCTCGCATGCGTACCTTCCTGAATGATCGAGATCTCTGGACTGCTGAACTAGAACAGCAGTGGCAAACCGAGGTGGAAAAACAGGTTGAACAGGCTGCCCGTGCCTATCTGAACACACCTCCCCAGAAGCCGGACGATCTGTTCGATTATCTGTACGAAACGCTCCCGCCCGCCCTTGAGTGGCAAAAGCAGGCAATGATCGAGCGGGCTTCTAAACATCATACCGCGGGCGCTGCACAGGAGGATCATGCATGAACACACATATCCAACTAAACACTCAGGATGCCCAAACCGTTCAAACCGTTCAAACCGATCAAGCCGTTCAAACCAGAGACGTCACGATGGTCGAAGCGGTTAATCTCGCGCTGCACCGCGCAATGCAGGACGATGAACGGGTTGTGATACTCGGCGAAGACGTTGCCCTGAATGGCGGCGTATTCCGCGCCACTGAAGGTTTAAAGAATGAATTCGGCTGTAAGCGTGTGATGGATACGCCACTTGCCGAAACCCTGATTGCCGGGCTCTCTGTCGGCATGGCCACGCAGGGCTTGCGCCCTGTCGCCGAAATCCAGTTTATGGGGTTTATCTACGCGGCAGTGGAGCATCTCGTGTCTCATGCAGCGCGCATGCGTAACCGGACGCGCGGACGCCTGAGCTGCCCGCTCGTGCTGCGCGCGCCCTATGGCGGAGGTATTCACGCCCCGGAACACCATTCCGAAAGCACCGAGGCGATTTTTGCCCATGTTCCGGGCCTGAGAGTGGTCATACCTTCTTCCCCAAGACGCGCCTATGGTTTATTGCTCGCGGCGATCAACAACCCTGACCCCGTGGTGTTTCTCGAGCCCAAACGGATCTATCGCATCCAGAAACAACGCATCGAAGATGATGGGCAGGCACTGCCTCTGGATACGTTCTTCACGCTTAAAACAGGGAGCGATATCACGCTGATTTCCTGGGGCGCTATGATCCATGAAACCCTGCTCGCAGCAAAAGAACTCGAGCAGCAGGGCATCTCGGCCGAGGTCATCGACCTTGCTACCATCAGCCCCATTGACTATCAGGCACTGGCTAGCTCGGTAGAGCACACCGGTCGCTGCGTCATCGTGCAGGAAGCTGCGCTCAGTTGCTCCGTCGCAACAGACATCGCAGCCCACCTCAACCGACTCTGCTTCGACACCTTGTCAGCGCCGATCGAAATCGTCTCGGGCTACGACATCCCGATGCCTTACTACCAAAACGAACATCACTACATGCCGGGCGTGCAACGCATTCTTGAGCAGGTTCAACGAGTTTTGGAGGATGCATGAAATATTTTACGCTTCCCGATCTGGGCGAAGGCTTGCACGAAGCCGAAGTTGTCGAGTGGCATGTACACGAAGGCGACACAGTAAAAACCGACCAACTGATGGTCTCTGTCGAAACAGCCAAGGCCATCGTTGAGATTCCCTGCCCTTGCGATGCGGTGATTAAAAAACTGCATGCAAGCCCCGGAGAATTGATCCATGTGGGCGGTTATCTGGTCGAGTTTGAAAGTGATGCCACCGACGACAAAGGCACCGTGGTCGGTGAAATGAAGGTAAGCAATGAGCTGAGTGAGAATGACGATTTCATCATTGGTTCCGCGCATGCGCGCTCAGAGCATTCAGCGGTGCAACGCAATCGTCGACGCCAAGCGTCAAGAGGCAACACAAAAGGCGCTCATCACAGCGCCTCTCATAACAACGACCAGAACGCGGAGCCTAAATATAGCCAGCCGCTTAAAGGCGTGCGCCGCTCTATGGCGATCAATATGCGTCTATCCAGTATCCAGTGCGTCCCGGTCACGCTGTTCGATGAAGTGGACATTCACGCTTGGAAAAAACAAGACACCACGCTGCGGCTAATTCTCGCGATGCGGGACGGAGTCAAAGCCGAACCACTCATGAACGCTTGGTTCGACAGCGCCGGCCTTAGCCTTGAAGTGCATGAGCATATTGACTTGGGCCTTGCTGTGGACACACCGGATGGACTCTTCGTACCGGTATTGCGTGATATCGGCCAACGCAAAAAGACCGATATCAAGAATGGCCTGGAGCATCTCAAAAAAGACGTCGCCGCACGTTCGATTCCGCCGAAAGAATTAATGGGCTACACCATCATGCTTTCTAACTTCGGAACGCTCGCAGGCAAACACGGCACCCCCGTGTTGGTGCCGCCCTGTG
>DAITOW010000115.1:0-8137 GCA_036833965.1 Oleiphilaceae bacterium | reverse complement strand
TCCTGAGCTCCAGTACCTCAACAGGCGCTCTCGCATCTCTAGAGACCGTTACTCTGCGTAAACCGCGAATAGACCCATCGGCTCGAACATGAAATGCCGGCTGCGATGCACTCTCTCTCTGATAGGCTTCATACTCTGCATCAAGGCGCTTTTCTATTTCCTCTGCCTTCCGCCTTGCCTCAGCCTTATCATCACCGATCCGAACGTATTCCTGGTACTCCTTGCCCGCCCAGGAACGATAAACTCTGAAATAATCGAGTCCGCCATATTTGTGGTCATAGATTGGCATTTGAACCTCCATTGGTTTCGCTCAGCCCATTTGCAAGCACTTTAGGCTTGCATCCTTGGGGCCGTTAATTAGAATCCGGCTACTTTGAACACAGTTTAATCAATTAAATCTAGGGACTTAAACCTAATATGAAGTACAGCATCTACCTCTCAGGCGAAATACACACCGACTGGCGCGATCGCATCGCAAGCGGAATTCAGGAAGCAGGGCTCGACATTGAGATATATGCGCCCGTCACAAACCACGAAGCAAGCGATGAAGTCGGCGTCCGCATTCTGGGCGAGGAACAAAACAACTTCTGGAAAGACCACAAGGCTGCAAAAATCAACGCACTGAGAACGAGCGCCATGATCGAAAAAGCAGACCTGACCATTGTGCGTTTTGGCCCCCAGTACAAGCAATGGAACGCTGCATTTGAGGCCGGAATTGCTGTCGGCAAAGGCAAACCCATTATCGTCATTCACGATCCGGACATCACCCATCCACTCAAAGAAGTGGACGGCGCTGCGCACGCTGTCGCAGAAACGCCCGAGCAAGTGGTTGAAATTTTGAAATATATCAAGCAATAAGTGCACGAGCGGCCGCAGCGATGGTGTATAATGCCGCTCCTTTTTCTCGCGTTTTGAAGCAAAACAGCAGAATCCAAACTTAAAGAAATAACTACGGGTGGTCGAGTTGTGGCTGAGCAATCCAATCCAGATGTAAAAACCTTCCAGGGGCTGATATTGGCCCTTCAAAACTTTTGGGCAAGTAAAGGCTGCGTTGTCTTGCAACCGCTTGATATGGAAGTAGGCGCAGGCACCTTCCACCCCGCAACGTTTTTACGTTCAATTGGGCCAGAAACCTGGAATGCTGCCTACGTTCAACCAAGCCGCCGACCAACCGATGGACGCTACGGAGAAAATCCGAACCGCTTGCAGCATTACTACCAGTTTCAAGTAGTCATGAAACCATCTCCGCTGAACATCCAGGATCTCTATCTTGAGTCATTGGCAGCAATGGGCATCGACACTCTGGTACACGACATCCGTTTTGTAGAAGACAACTGGGAATCACCGACGCTTGGCGCATGGGGACTTGGTTGGGAAGTCTGGTTAAATGGCATGGAAGTCACCCAGTTCACCTACTTCCAGCAAGTGGGCGGTCTTGAGTGCTACCCCGTGACAGGCGAAATCACTTATGGTCTTGAGCGAATAGCGATGTACCTTCAGGGTGTAGACAGCGTCTACGATCTTATTTGGGCGCATGGCCCGGATGGCGATGTTACTTATGGTGATGTCTTCCACCAGAACGAGGTAGAAATGTCGACCTACAACTTTGAACAGGCCGACGTCGAATCCCTGTTCAAGAACTTTGACACATACGAATCAGAAAGCGAAAGACTCATCGGTCTGGGTTTACCACTCCCGGCTTACGAACTGGTCCTGAAAGCTTCACATACCTTCAACATGCTAGATGCCCGTCACGCCATCTCGGTAACGGAGCGACAACGCTTCATTCTTCGTGTGCGCAGCCTGGCCCGTGCCGTTGCACAGTCCTATTTTGACACACGTATGAAGCTAGGTTTCCCTCTCGCACCGGCAGAACTTCGCGACGAGGTCATAGCCAAAGCAGAAGCCGCAACAGACAAAGGGAGCAAGTAATCGTGTCTCATAAAGATTTTTTAGTAGAAATTGGCACCGAAGAGCTCCCTCCAAAAGCACTGAAAACGCTTTCAGAAGCGTTCAGCAAGGGCATCCTGGACGGATTGTCAGATGCGGGTATTTCATACGGTGCAATCAAAAGCTTTGCAGCGCCACGCCGACTGGCCTTACAGATTTCAGATCTGGCTCTGCAGCAAGCCGACAAGGAAATTGAGAAAAAAGGTCCGTCTAAGAAAGCTGCCTTTGATGACCAGGGCCAACCAACTCGCGCCCTGCTTGGCTTCACCGGATCTCTTGGCATTGAGCCGGACGCGCTCGAGGAAATGGAAACTCCGAAAGGTGCCTGGCTAATTTATCGCAGCGTAGAAGCAGGCAAGGCAACCAGCGAACTGATTGGTGACATTGTTGCCCAGTCGCTAGCGAAACTGCCAATTCCGAAACGCATGCGATGGGGTGCGCAAAAAGAAGAATTCGTTCGCCCTGTACAATGGGTACTAATGCTACTTGGCACTGACGTTGTCCCCGGAGAAACGCTGGGCATCCAGCATGGCAACACAACGCGTGGACATCGCTTCATGAGCTCCGGAGAGCTGGTGATCAGCAATCCGGAAAGCTATGAGAGCATCTTGCTCGATCAGGGCAAGGTCATCGCAGATTACGATGCCCGAAAAGCATTGATCAAAAAAGGCGTGGAAGAGATTGCGAAAACCGTCAATGGTCTCGCCATCATCGATGAAGACTTGCTTGATGAAGTAAACTCACTGAATGAATGGCCAACACCCTTGCTAGGGAACTTTGACCATGCGTTTTTGAGCGTACCCGCGGAAGCATTGATCTCTTCAATGGCGGAGCACCAGAAGTATTTCCACGTGCTCGGTGATGATCAAAAAATCATGCCGCACTTTATCACCATCTCAAACATCGAGAGCAAAGATCCAGCCCAGGTAATCAGCGGAAACGAACGCGTTATTCGCCCAAGACTTTCGGATGCCGCCTTCTTTTTTGAGACAGACAAAAAGACCACACTTGAATCAAAACGTGAAGCTCTGAAAAACATAGTATTCCAAACCAAATTGGGCACTGTGTTCGACAAAACGGAGCGGGTTTCAAAGCTTGCACAGCGTATTGCAAAAGCCATCGGCAGCGATGAGGACAAGGCGCTTCGTGCCGGTCAGCTAGCCAAGTCAGATCTGGTCAGCGAGATGGTTCTCGAGTTCACAGACCTTCAGGGCATTATGGCTTACCACTACGCCTTGCATGACGGCGAAGCAGAAGATGTTGCGCTTGCACTCAATGAGCAGTACATGCCAAAGCAGGCCGGCGGTGAGCTTCCGAGCACTCTAACAGGCTGCGCGCTCGCAATTGCTGAAAAGCTCGACTCCTTGGTGGGCCTCTTCGGAATCAATCAACCGCCAACAGGAACTAAAGACCCGTTCGCGCTTCGTCGTGCTGCACTTGGTGTATTGAGAATCATCGTCGAGAAGCAACTTGATCTGGATCTGCGCGACCTCATTTCGTGGGCAATGGCTGAACACAGCGCATTGGAAAACAAGGATCTTGAAGTACAACTATTGGATTATCTTCTGGATCGCTTCAGAGCATGGTTTGATGATGAAGGCATGTCAGCAGAGGTGTTCCTTGCTGTTCACGCTCGCAAGCCAACCAAACCTGTCGATTTCGATAAGCGTATTCGTGCCGTTGCTGCTTTCAATGCACTACCTCAAGCAGAGGCGCTCGCCGCGGCCAACAAGCGGGTCTCGAATATTCTCGCCAAAAATGATGCAAGCCTGAACACTGATCTTGATCAGTCATTGTTAAGCGAAGATGCCGAACAGACGCTTGCCCAGCAACTGGCAGAGCTGCAATCAAGGGTTGCACCAATGTTTGCAAACGGCGACTACCAGCAAGCGCTCAGCGCGCTTGCGGAGCTACAGGGCCCGGTAGATGCCTTTTTCGATAATGTTATGGTAATGGCTGATGATGAAGCCGTCCGCAACAACCGGATTGCACTGCTTGTACAATTGCGCAATCTCTTCTTGCAGGCAGCAGATATCTCGTTACTTTCGCGCTAATCACGGAAGGCAATACCATAAAATAAAAAGCGGGCGACAAGCCCGCTTTTTATTTTCCTCAAATTTGATCGGCTCTCAGTTTTAACATCCCCACATCCACATCCCTGCTGAAACACGGATCTTAAGTGCCCAACTGCGCTGCTCGATAAAGGCTACTCGATTGATAACCAAAATCCTCGCATGGCAGCACCTGAAGATTTACTGGCAGCTGATCAAATTCTGTTCTATATACAAGGCAACGGAATAAGCGCATTATTGAGTATCTGCTTCAAAGCTTGTGATACTTGCCGATAAAGACATACAACAATAAAGATGTTACAAGGATGACAACCGGACTATGACCATTATTCAGAATCGTTCGATCAGGTTTGCGAATAATATAATTACGCGCCATCTCTCTTTGCCTGCACTCAGGGCTCTATATGGCCTTGCCTTTGCTATCATCGCGCCCATCGGCTGGATAGTCATTCAATGGGTTGCAGGTCGGGATCCGTTTGCTACAGAGAACCTGGATCCTCTGCTATATGCCTATATGACAATCGCTGGAGCGGCCGTGTATGCATTGATAGGGTATATGATCGGAAAACGTGAACAAACGATGACCGATCTGGCCCTGAGTGACAGCTTGACGGGCTTATACAACAAGCGCTATTTCCAAAACCGCCTGGAACAGGAATTTGAGCGTTTTCAGCGCTATGGTACGCCGATGTCTCTGGTACAAATTGATCTGGACCATTTCAAACGCGTTAACGACACCTGGGGACATCAAGCTGGAGATGAGGTGCTCAAGGCAGTTGCGAAACTGGTCAGTGACAACCTCCGCACTGGAGAGATTGCTGCGCGGGTTGGCGGCGAGGAGCTATGTGTCATCGTTTGCAATTCAAGAGCCAAGGCTGCATTCCAGCTTGCAGAAAGACTGCGCAGAGCCATTGAAGCGATGGAAATTGACTGGCAAGGAAATTTGATTCGCGTCAGCGCCTCGTTTGGTATCGCCGATGCGGAACCGGACATCCTGACCAAATGGCAGCTGTACGAACGCGCAGACAAAGCCCTTTATCAGGCGAAGGAACATGGCCGCAACCTGAGCATCATTTTTAGCGAACCTACCAGCAAAGCCGCATAAGGTGTCATAGAACTGACTTTACATCTGCTTCAGCGCAAAGCCTTTTCGCTCCAGCAAATCAACAAGGCCGTTCGGGCCAACTAAATGGCCTGCGCCGACGACCACAAAGCAGATATCGGTCTGAATACACTGCCCGATCTTGTCTGCCATTTTGATATTGCGCTTAAAAAACAACAGATCGTAGTACGCTTCAAGACTGGGAAAGTCCCGCAAGCCATCACCAATTGCTAGACGGTAAAGTTCATCTGCACGACCTTCTTTCCATGCGTTTTCCAGCCCCCGCCACTCGCTCTCAAAGTCAGCCATATTCAACAGAGCATCTCCAAAACTTTCCTCGTCTGAAGGCAAGGCTGCAATCAGGCTCATCTGAAACTCAAAGCTTTCCAGCTCCTCGATTTTCTTGTGAAAGCGTCCTTTTTCGAGAAAATAACTGTCAATACCATATTGCACAGAATAACCAAGCGCCTGAGCCTGCACCGCTGCCAAAGTTACGCCCAAAAGCCCCGGCTTATATCGCGCAAAAATAGTATCGGCACCCTCGACCCCAAGGCTTGAAAACATCACTTCTACCTTATCCGCCAAGGCCTCACTCATATGATCCCTGTAACTTACGCCTTCGGGATAATACGCATATTTCTCAAGCAGGCGCTGCTGCTCTTCCGGCTCAATGCGGGAATCATCCAGCTCTACCATCAAAACCGAAGATGCATCGAAGCCTTTTAGGACGGAAGGATTCAATGGATAAAAACTGCTGTTCGCCAAATGCATAGCGCCCATCAAATAACCTTTGCTGGCACCATCTTCCGAGCTTAGCTCCCACGCCAATCCCCGGTTTTCAGCCTGCGCCAGAACTGCCAGCGCAGCAAAAAAGAACAATACAAAGGACTTTGAGGCCGCTTTCAAACAAGCCATATAACTCATCTTACTCACCCTCATCCAAACTAATGCCCAGATTGCTCCAGCCATCATCCCGGGCGAGCTCTCTTACCGTTCTTAGCAACTCTTTACCCGGCTTTTCGGCACTGCGCAACAAATCACAAAGCTCCTGCTGGAAAGAAAGCTCCCGAGCCATTAGCTCATGCTTTTCAAACAACCGTACCAAGGCATTGTCATCCAAGCCCTCGCCTTCGGTGAACTCAATAAACTCGGAGACCGTAGCAATCGAAAGCTGACTTGCCTCTTCCGCCCTCTTCTTATCCCGGTTTAATGACGAAATCAGCGCCATTTCCCATAACTCGAGACCATTATTGCAGGGCAGCACACCAAAGCTATCCAATTCTTCCTCAACAATGTGGCCTACCACTTCATCAAGACAGGCAATCGCCGCGTCTTCCTCCGGCTTTTCGATTGCTCCTTCCCAACTTTTGTCCATGAGAGAATAAAGGCCGTTTGGAAACAGCTCTTTGTCCAACTCAACACGCTCTGTACTTTCCAGAAACAGGATCATGTTAGGCAGCGCTCGCTCAACCAATGCAAGAATAAACGCGGTCTCTCTCCAACCGGACAAAGCCTTTAGGGATTTCATTAATTTTTTGGGATTCATTTTCCGGGACTCTTCGTAGCAACATGTCGAAAGACATACTCTGATAATAACAGCACAGGACAGGATTCGCGGAATCTATTGCAATTTAGATTCAAAAGTTTTTGAATCCTTGGGTTAAGGATTGAAAACTAAAATACAAAACAGAGGAAGATCATGAAGCTTGAATCGCTTGCACTCCACCACGGATACGAATCAGAAGCGACCACAAAGTCCGCTGCGGTCCCTATTTACCAGACAACATCTTACACCTTTGACAATACTCAACACGGTGCTGACCTGTTTGACCTGAAGGTTCCGGGTAACATTTACACCCGAATTATGAACCCTACAACCGCTGTACTGGAACAAAGAATCGCCGAGATGGAAGGCGGCATTGGCGCGTTGGCAGTTGCCTCGGGAATGGCTGCAATCACTTACTCAATTCAGTGCCTGACCCGAGCAGGCGACAACATTGTCAGCACCAGCCAGCTTTATGGCGGCACCTATAATCTGTTTGCCCATACTTTCCCGCAACAGGGTATTGATGTTCGCATGTGCGACCATGACGACTTCGAAAAAATGGAGTCACTCATCGACGACAAAACCCGCGCGCTGTTTTGCGAATCGATCGGGAATCCTGCCGGTAATGTTGTTGACATCAAAAAGCTGTCAGAAATTGCACATCGCCATGGCATCCCTGTCATCGTCGATAACACCGTTGCCACGCCTTATATCTGCCAACCCTTCAAACTGGGTGCAGATATTGTGATTCACTCCCTAACCAAATATATCGGCGGTCATGGCGTCGCCATCGGCGGGGTCATTGTAGATTCAGGCAAATTTGATTGGGCTGCGAACAAAGAACGCTTTCCTCTTTTCAACCAACCTGATCCGTCTTACCACGGTGTGGTTTACACCGAAGCACTCGGTCCTGCTGCTTTTATCGGCCGCTGCAGGGTGGTGCCACTCAGAAACACCGGGGCAGCCATTTCTCCACACAATGCATTTCTGATCCTGCAAGGGTTGGAAACTTTGGGTTTGCGTATGGAGCGACACTGCCAGAACGCAGAAAAGGTAGCTGGACACCTGGCAAGCCATCCGAAAATAACCTGGGTGAATTATGCCGCCTTACCGGATAGCCCCTACTACGAAAACTGCCAGAACATGTGCGGTGGCCGGGCTTCAGGCATACTAAGCTTTGGCATTAAGGGTGTAAAAGAAGCAGGGGCGCGTTTTATCGATGCGCTGCAAATGATTTTGCGTCTGGTGAATATTGGTGATGCCAAGTCTCTAGCTTGCCATCCCGCTTCGACGACGCACCGTCAGTTAAATCCTGACGAATTAAAAGCTGCCGGCGTCAGTGAAGATCTTGTTCGTATTTCGGTAGGCATCGAACACATCGATGACATCATTGCCGACATTGACCAAGCTCTAGAGAAAGCATAAACCTCTGGCATTTCTCTAAGCTGAATGTTAAAAAGCGACCAT
>DAITOW010000114.1:0-8196 GCA_036833965.1 Oleiphilaceae bacterium | reverse complement strand
ATTTTTTCAATTTTTCTGACGCTGTCTTGAGCCAGGCTCCAAGCAAAATATTAGCCTTACTATTCCCTACCCGGCAGTTTTTTCCACGCCACATCATCACGCACATAAATAGGGGCCGCATCTTTTGCGCTCACGAACGCACCCCTCTCCCACTCCAGTAATGCGAGCTCTGCGATGAGTGATGCGGGATGTTCAGGAGCAAGCCCACTTGCTGGCCAAAGTCCGATTTCGCCAAGCCTCTGTGCGTAATGCAAGCCGGAACCAATAACCGGCATGGGATGTTGCGCACTCAATAAATCAGCAATCGCTTCGGGCTTATCAACCCTTTCACGACCTTGTAATTCAGGGTTACCGCTACCACAGGAAAACTCTGCCCAGTAAATTTCATCCATGCGAGCATCTACCAGCACTAGACAACGTTCAAAGTCACCAGAGCCAGTTTTGAAAACATGTGCCGCAAGAGCCTGCAAATTAGAAACCGGAATAACCGGCAGGTCTTGTCCAAACGCCAAACCCTGCACAAAACCGGATGCGATACGCAATCCTGTAAAAGAGCCTGGCCCCCGGCCAAAAGCCAAGGCATCCAGATCAGCTAGACTCAACCCTGCTTGCGCAAGCACCTCCTGAATCATTGGTAGCAAACGCTGCGCGTGGCTTCGGGGAGCCAATTCAGTCAAAGCGTAGATCTTACGCTCTTTGTCACCAAGGAGTAGACACACAGAACACTGCTCTGCAGCTGTATCAATGGCTAGAATCGCCGTCATAATTTTCCCACCAAAAAGATCTACTCACACTTTAAAGTCTGGATAAGGAGTTCGGATAATAAGTCTAAATAACGAAAAAGGCAGCTCGAAAGGCTGCCTTTTCTTTATTCAAATAACACGCCTAGCTATCAAGGCCCTGAACGATTTGGTCACGAATTTCAGACATATCACCGATGCCATTCACCCGAACGTATTTTGGCGCCAGCTCATCACCGGTTGCACCCCACTCAGAGTAGTATTCAATCAATGGAGCCGTCTGGGAATGATATACATCCAGACGTTTACGCACTGTCTCTTCCTTGTCATCCTCTCGCTGCACCAGCACATCACCGGTAATATCGTCCTTTCCTTCTGTTGCAGGCGGATTGTACGTCACATGATATACACGACCACTTGCTTCATGCACTCGACGCCCGCTCAAACGACTGACAATTTCTTCGTCGTCAACTGCGATCTCTACCACTGCATCAATGACGATACCTTGCTTTTTCAAAGCCTCTGCCTGAGGAATTGTGCGAGGAAAGCCATCGAACAGGAAGCCGTTCGCACAGTCGTCCTCTTTGATACGCTCTTCAATCAATTGAATAATCGTCTCGTCTGACACAAGTCCACCAGATGACATGACTTCTTTGACTTTCAGGCCTAGAGGAGTGCCTGCTTTGACTGCTGCACGTAGCATGTCACCGGTTGAGATTTGCGGAACATCGTACTTTTCAGTAATAAACTGCGCTTGTGTTCCTTTACCGGCACCAGGTGCGCCAAGCAAAATCACTCTCATAAATCACTCCAAAAACAATAAAAAAAGAAACCTTTTGGGAAGCAGTATTCAGGCACCAGCTCGCGACTGGTTATTGAAAATAAGTATGAGTGAGACGCACCCAACCTGAGAGAAGCTGCTTTTTAATTCTTCGCAAGCGAGCAATTATAGGGCAATAGAGGAAGTGGTCAAAGCCTTCTCGCTCTGACCATCAAAAAAACCGGCAATTCACATAGAAAATAGCCGTATAAGAGGGCTAAGCGACCATATCGCTAACGACACCATCAAGCTCTCTGCCGTGCTCAACCGTCACTTCAGCCAGCCTAAAAGCGCTCTCGGCATCAATTCCGAGCATTTCAAACAAAGGCTCCGGATCAATTGTCGCCGGTTCATCGCCAACACCATGTAGTGAGAGCAGATAATTGGCAAGCCGAACCAGTGCAACCTGCTCCTGATTCTCGCCTTCGTAAAACTCGTTTTGGTGCATTGCCGCAGCCTTGATACAGGACTCTGGCAAGCCCCATAGTTTTAGGAGAATCGCGCCCAGAGAGCCGTGCCCCAGAGAGATAAACTCCTGTGCTGACCCCATTCCGAACACCTGCTTCTCAATTTCAGCCATACTGCGCTCCGGCTCGGTTTCTCGCAGCTTGTTCATCATCCTGAATTCAGGCGGGAACAACTGCCCGATCAGCAACAACCCGAAGTTATGCAATAAACCCGCTAGGTAAGCTTCTCTTGTATCCACTTCCAACTCCGGCTTCGCCATTGTTGCCAGGGCCTCGCACAATACCGCGCAATGCAGGGCGTGTTTCCAAAAGTTGGTCAGGCCCAAAGCGCCGTGAGACGGAACCCGAAAAGCTTGCGCAGAAGATATACCCATTGCCAACTTTGCAACCCGATCAAAGCCTAGAACGACATTGATCGCATCACGCACGCAATGCAATTGCCCACGATAATTAAACAAGGCCGATCGAGCATATCGAAGAATCTGTGCAGACAGGCTTGGATCACGCTCGACAAGCGTCACTAGCTCATCAAGACTGGACTCAGGATCAGCCGTCAGATGCATAATCCGAACAGACGTCTCGGGCATCGGAGGCAGACGATAAAGCTTGGTCAGTTTACGGGCGATGTCATCCAGAGAATACTCCTTCTCTGAACACAACACTTTGTCTGCAGGCTCAAGCCGTTGAGCAAACAGCCCTCTGTTCGCATCGCGCATCACAGCTCTAACGGCGCTCTGTGTCAGTCGAAGAAGAGTGTTGGCGCAACCGCTTGACGCAAACACCTCATCCAAAGAAAAAACCGCATCATCAATATAAAGAGGAAGATCGTAAGCTTGTGCCAACACTGGAATATGCCCGTGATCACAGTCTGTGAACAGCCGCCCGGCCTGCTCATCATCAATCAGCTGAAAATTGCGGCTTGCATATGCATTTAGCGCATCGACATTCGGCCTGGCCTGAAATGGGACAACAAGAACCGCGGGGCCTGATCGATCGAGAACAAGATGCGCCTTGACGGTAAGTTCGGGCACTGCCTGAGCTAACAGGACCGAATGCGACAGGTCGCGCGATCGAGCGTGATGGATAAGCTGACACTGAACAGCGTGAGCATTGATATATTTACCTAAACGGCTAGCTAGTGGCACAAGTCTTCTCACTCAAATGAACACACCAAATATTGGCTCCGAAGCACAAACGTTTTTCGGATTCTCTTACGTGAATTGTATTCATTGCCGGTTGAGTTGCCTGACTTGCTTCACAAAGCGCCGTTTCAGTTCTTAGTAAATATGTAACGGTTTGTTCGCCGGCCGCAGCGAAACCGGTTTTTAACCGGTATTTCGAATGCCCGCAGCAATGCCCGCCATCGTAACCTTAAGCGCCATTTCGACCTGCTCACGCTCTCTCTCGGAAACACCTTCTGCGGCCCGCTCCCTTTTTAACAGCTCCGCCTGCAAGTAATGCAGAGGGTTGGTATAAGTCGCTCGCACCTTCAGCGACTCACCAAAGGCCGGATTACTTTCCATCAATGTATCCTGATCCTTGAGTTTATTGATCACCTTCACCATTTCACGGAATCGATCCCGCAAGCTCACTCCCAGATCCCGCAGTCGGTCCGGCACAAGCATTTGGTCGTAATATCGCGCAATGCGCGGATCCCCCTTAATGAGAACCATCTCAAGCATGTCGATTTGCGTTGAGAAAAAAGGCCAGTCATGAATCATTTCCTGAACCAGTCCCGCATCGCCCTCCGCGAGCACAGAACCGAGCGCTTCATCGCTGCCAAGCCAGGCAGGTAACATCAAGCGAATTTGCATCCAGGCGAAAATCCACGGGATCGCTCTCAAAGTCTCTACGCCCCCGCCCTGCTTTCTTCTGGCGGGACGACTACCGAGAGCTAATTTCCCCAGCTCACTTTCAGGTGTAGCGCTCCTGAAATACTCAACAAAATCCGGATGCCCCCGAACGATGTCTCGATAGGATTTCACTGACACCGCCGTCAGTTGATCCATTTGATCGCGCCATTGTTGCTTGGGTTTTGGTGGCGGAAGCAACGTCGCTTCCAACACCGCATTTGCATAAATCTTCATGCTTTGTCGCGCCAAATCAGGCAAGCCGAACTTGAAACGGATCATTTCTCCCTGCTCGGTGATACGAAACCGACCGTCAACTGAGCCCGGAGGCTGCGACAGTATTGCTCGATTCGCCGGACCACCGCCACGCCCTACAGTGCCACCACGGCCATGAAACAACTCCAACTCGACACCATGCTTGTTGGCAACTGCCACCAAGGCCTCTTGCGCTCGATACTGGGCCCAACCCGCGGCCAGCTGACCTGCGTCTTTGGCCGAATCGGAATAGCCGATCATTACCTGCTGCCGCCCGCCGCAGTATTCTTTATACCAATCAACACTTAATAATTGGTCGATCGAATCCGATGCGTTATCCAGATCATCCAGAGTCTCGAATAGCGGCACAACGCGCATTCGCCGCTGCATCCCCATTTCCCGCAACAAAAGAATCACCGCCAGAATATCCGAGGGTTTGGATGCCATGGATATCACATACGACCCAAACGCTTCGCGAGGCTGTGTTGCAACAACAGCACAAGTATCCAGAACTTCCTGAGTTTGCTCGCTACATGCCCAATTTCTGGGTACCAAAGGGCGGCGTCCCGCCAGCTCTTCAAGCAAAAACGCCTGTTTTCGATCTTCATCCCATTCGTTGTAAGTGCCTTTCCCGAGGTACTCACACAATTCATTAATCGCATCTGCATGGCGCTCCGAATCCTGACGCACATCCAGCTTGAGCAACTCAATGCCGAAGCACTGTACTCGTCGAATGACATCAAGCAACATGCCATTAGCAACCGTTTTAACGCCCACCTCCATTAAAGACTCATAACAGGTCAGCAAGGGAGCCAAAAGCTCATCCGTGCTAGTGAAACAGGCGCCACCTTTATAGATTTCACCGCTTGCTTCTGCGGCAGCCCAGGCACGGGTATTCGTTAATAGCTCCCGCATTTTGGAGAGCACCAGCCGGTAAGGCTCACTCACATTGCGCGTCGATTCATCAGTATAAGAGCGCGCCAAAGTCAGCAGCGCCTCACTCGCCTCCCACATCGAAAGATGCGTCATTAGCGCACTCACATCGCGCAAGTAGAGGTCTGCTGCCATCCAACGGCTTAAAGCAAGCACCTCTTTGGTAACTTTTGCTGTTACATTAGGATTACCATCCCGATCACCACCCATCCATGAAGCAAAGCGTATAGGTCGTGCAGTCAAGGGCAAAGCAACCTGATAATTATCCTGCAGCGCCTTATCAAACTCTCTCAAGAACTTGGGCAGCGCTTCCCAAAGGCTATTCTCGATCACTGCAAAGCCCCATTTTGCCTCTTCGACAGCTGTTGGCCTTTGCTCACGAATTTCGTTGGTATGCCAAGCCTCACAAACGAGAGTATTGAGCCGCTCTTCGATATCTCTCTGCTCGAGGCGATTGACATCACTGCGATCCTTGTCGCGCAAAGCACTGGCAATCGCATCATATTTCATGATGAGTGTACGCCTGGTCACTTCGGTCGGGTGAGCGGTCAGGACAAACTCAATCGACATTTCGTTCACCAGTTTCTGGAGATTTTCCTTGCTGATGCCATTGCTTTTGAAGCGCGCCAGCAAATCATCAAAAAGCTCCACGCCATCCTCTTTTTCATCCTTGCTACGCCGCACCGCATGGTATTGCTCCGCGATGTTTGCGAGATTCAGAAACTGGTTAAAGGCGCGTGACAAAGGAACCAACTGGTCATCCGACAAGCCGGACAAAACCCCGACCAACTCCTCACTGGCATCTCCCACGGCTACATCCCTATCTGCTTTTGCAGCATGACGTACCGCTTCTACCAAATCAAACAACTCCTGACCGTACTGTTCCTTAACATTGTCACCGACCAGACGACCTAAAAGACGAACATTCTCACGTAGTAAGGGATGTAATTCAGACAAACTCAACCTCCGGTTGTTGGCACGTTCTGACAAAAATATACCTAGGATGCTTATCCTTACAATTTCACACAAAGCAACGACATGCAACACGAAAAACTCTTCCTAAACTGCTTTCGTATCTTAAGTTTCGTACTACGCTAGTGAGGCGAGACTAGCGTAATGCGTAATAAGCGGAGCGATTCGATCTGGCCGGATCGTCGCAGGCATTGACGCAAGAAAATAACTTCCCGGATCAAAGGTAAAAGTGATGAGAATTAAAGAGCTAACGAAGTATTGGGAAAAGCAGGCAAAAGCCACGATGACCGAAAACGAGTACTCTTTTCGACTACCTATCGAGGACGCTGCAAGAGTCGAAGCGCTGGCTGAAATGTACCCCAAGCGAACCAAAAGCGAGATTCTGGGCGAACTTCTCTCTTCCGCTCTGGAAGAACTGGAAACCAGCCTCCCCTACGTTGAAGGACGCAAGGTTGTTGCAATGGATGAAATGGGCGACCCGATCTACGAGGACGTTGGTCCGACACCGACATTCCTGGAGTTGACCAAGAAATATAAAATGCTGTTGAAGCAGAAAGGTGTGGCAGCCGCCAACGGCTAACACACCAAATCCTGTAGAAAAGAGAGTATCTGCTTGCGAGCTCGCGCTCGCACTTAGATCTGCTCGCCTGCCTCGCGATCCCGAAAACCGATAAGGTATAAAATGGCGTCCAATCCCAGATTGGAGATGGAGTGCTTTGCACTCTCCTTAACCAACGGTTTGGCGTGAAAAGCCACCCCCAAACCAGCTCGACTTAGCATCGGCAAATCATTCGCCCCGTCACCAACTGCAATAACCTGCTGACGCCCGATACCCTCTCTCGCCGCAAGCTCATCCAGAAGCTCGGCTTTGCGCTCTCCATCAACGATGCGCCCACTTACCTGCCCGGTGACTTTCCCGTCCTTGATCTCAAGCTCATTGGCGTACACATAGTCGATACCGAGTTTTTTCTGCAAGCCTTCTGCAAAATAGGTAAAGCCACCTGAAAGTATCGCCGTTTTATATCCGAGCGAACGCAAGGTTGAAATCAAACGCTCAGCACCTTCGGTGAGCTTCAGCCTCTGGGCAATACCCTCGAGGACATCCTCGCTTAAGCCTTCAAGCAGGGCGATTCTGCGCTCAAAACTCTGTTTAAAATCCAGTTCGCCCTGCATTGCCAACTCAGTGATCTCGGAAACCTGCTCTCCAACACCCGCCTCCTTGGCAAGCTCATCAATAACTTCGGCCTCTATCAAGGTTGAGTCCATATCGAAGACAACCAAACGGCGATTACGCCTGAAAATCGAATCCTCCTGAAACGCAATGTCCACGCCCAATTGATTTGCAATGGTCAGAAAATCCTGTCGCAACTGATCCAAGTCCGGCGGCGTACCACGCACAGAAAACTCGATACAGGCTTTTGAAGACTCGACTGAAGCATCAATCGCAGGTCGACCCGACAAACGAGTAATGTTATCGATGTTCAAGCCATGCTCAGCGGTCACCGCTGAAACCTTGGCTATCTGTTCTGCCGAAATTGCACGAGAGAGCAAAGTGACGATGTAGCGCGCCTTGCCCTTACCCTCTACCCAATGCTGGTAATCTTCTGCACTAACCGGCTTAAAGCTCACATCTTGCTCAAGCTCGTGCATGCGGAACAACAGATCTTTCAGTACGCTGCTTGATTCACGATCTCCAGGCACTTCAACCAGGATTCCCCAAGTCAGATAATCGTGGATCACAGCCTGGCCGATATCGAGAATACGAATATCGTACTGAGCCATAATACTGGTCATTTCAGATGTTAGGCCCGGCCGATCCCTGCCGGACACATTAATCAGGATTATTTCACTCAATCGGTATCACCTTCTACTTGATGTCTATGCTTGCCTGAACTTAGCGTGTTGGGCTTACTGCTCTTGCCCCGACGCAACACTGTCCCCATCTTCAGGCTCAGCCACTTCCGGCTTAGCCGGTATCACTTCTATACGATCAACGCGTTGCAAGCCTCGTGGCAACTTTTGGCCTCGACGTCCGCGCTCACCTACATAGTGCTGCAAATCAGCAAACTTGAGTTTCAAGTGGCGTTTACCAGAGTGGATAACCAGGTAATCCTCTTCCGAGAAAACCGCAACCGAAATCATCAACTCATCCCGGCTTT
>DAITOW010000113.1:0-8206 GCA_036833965.1 Oleiphilaceae bacterium | reverse complement strand
GCCTTTGAGATCGGCAGTGGTTTTTGGCGGAGTGAATATTAATCCTCAAATGCTTAAGTTAAGAAAAGGTGTGGATATTCTGGTTGCCACGCCTGGCCGTTTACTGGACTTGCATACAAAAAATGCGCTCAAACTTGATCGTGTAGAGGTGTTTGTTCTGGATGAAGCGGATAGGATGCTTGATATGGGTTTTATCAATGATATCCGCAAGGTGATTGCTCTACTTCCGAGACATCGACAGAACTTATTGTTTTCTGCCACGTTCTCCCGCGAGATCAGAGATCTGGCAAAAGGATTGATCAATAACCCTGTCGAGATTTCTGTATCGCCACAAAATGCGGCAGCCAAGACGGTCGAGCAGTTAGTTATTCCGATTGATAAGGATCAGAAAACGGGCGCCTTAATCAAGCTGATCAAAGAGCACAAGTGGTATCAAGTGCTGGTATTTTGTAAAACAAAGCACGGAGCGAACAGGTTATCCCAAAAACTGATCAAGTCAGGTATCAGTTCTGCACCGATTCATGGCAACAAAAGTCAGGGAGCGCGAACCAGAGCTCTAGCCGAGTTTAAAACAGGTGATATACAAGTCCTTGTTGCAACGGATATTGCCGCCAGAGGTATCGATATAGACCAGTTGCCGCAAGTGGTGAATTTCGATTTGCCGCATGTTGCAGAAGATTATGTTCATCGAATTGGGCGAACTGGCAGGGCCGGAGCTGAGGGAAAAGCAGTTTCTTTGGTATGTGCTGATGAGTACAAAGAACTCATGGGGATTGAGCGGTTAATACAACAAGTTTTGCCAAGGGAGATACTTCCCGGTTTTGAACCAAAGGTCGCTTTAGGAGATTCTCCTGGCAAACCGAAGCCCTTAAAGCCGAAAAAGCCAAAGAGAAACAATAAGGCTAAGTCTGAACATCATGATGGTCCGCGTTCCGACAAAGCCAGTGCAAAGAAAACTCATACCAATGAAGGGGCCAAAAAAAGTTCGGGCAATGCACCTAAACCAAAGCGTTCAAGAAAACCAAATAGAGGTTCTAAGCAGACTAATCAAGCAAACGAGCCGTCTGGGAAACAACATTCCTCAAACAAAGAGCCTGTAAAAACCCCCTCATCGCCACGAAAGAGAGTGGAGAAATAACAGAAAGTACCCGTCATTGATAAAGATGGAGAAAGTTTCTTTTCTCCTTTTTTCTGTACCTTCGGATGTTGGCCACACTTGGCCTGTGCGCAAGCGCACACATGAACAAACCGTTACACACCACTGAACTTTCTCTGCAACATATGGCGACAAGCCTGTCTAGAGTTAAAGCATAGAGTTAATTAAATGCCGGCACTCCAGAATCATGATGTGATTCTTAATAGCTGAAGTGAATCAGAGCGAGTAATCAAGTGACTAAAGTAACCGCAAGGGCAAAACTGAAACAACTGATAGGGCTTCTTTACGATCTGTATTCGGTGAATTCCTTAGTGCTCATTGCGGCTGTTTATCTGGCATTGGTCCCGGAGCGGCCTGAATGGATGTTGCAGCTTGATAACGCATTATATGAAGCGGTAGCAAGTCCGGAGCAAGCAAGCTTGCTGGAAAATGAGCGCGCCCTTCTGAAAAGTCGTACCTATGATGAGATGGGTCTTAACGATCTGGCAGGATCTTTGGCAAGTATTTTCAATGGCGACGCTTTTCGCTTCAGCGACACGCGTGATGAATTGAGTCCATCGGCGTTTCCATTGGTTGAGCGCCTGGCTCTGGTACTCATGGTTCTGATTATGATGCGAGGTCTGCGTAAAGTATCAGAAGAACAGTCATTGAAATGGGTACTTGCTTTGGTCGCTGCAGCGCTGTTAATTGAAGTTGCTTCGCTCCGCTTTGCAAACATCTGGCTGCCACTTGGTTTACCGGGCCAATTTCTGCTTGGTGCCTATTTTATTATGTTGCTTCAATTGAAGCACGAGTTGCATACGCTGAACATTAAGGATCAGCTGCATCAAACCGCTCTGGAATTTGCTTCAAGCATGTCAGATGCAGATACCGATCAAAAAGTGCTTACCCTGCTCAAGCATTGCAAACCCTGTCCGGAAACCTTTGAGCTAGCATATCGCTACGCGCAAGCCCAGGAAAGCAAACGATTTTATGACACCGCGAAGCAGGCGTACCAACTCATTTACTCCCATGACAAAGGCTTTAAAGAGGTAGCGCAGCGTTTGGAAGACACCAAAGCTGCAGCTGCGCGCAAAAATGCTTTGAGTCAGCATACCCCTTTGCCTCTTGAGGCAACGATGATTGTTGAGAGCGGGATTCGGCTTCCAACGCTAGGTCGCTATCAGATCATTAGAGAGTTGGGTCGTGGCGCAATGGGTGTTGTGTATCTGGGCGAGGATCCAAAAATCGCACGGAAGGTCGCGATTAAAACACTGCCATATCAACAGTTTGCTCCCGACCAGCTGCAAGAATTACGAGAGCGCTTTTTCAGGGAGGCGAAAGCGGCAGGCAGGCTAAGCCATCCCAATATCGTGACGGTCTATGACGTAGGTGAGGAGAAAGATCTGGCATTCATCGCCATGGATTACGTTGAAGGTACCGCGCTGGATGCGCATTGCCGGCAGGATCGCCTGTTACCGGTTGAGACAGTTTACAGTATCGTGCTGCAGGTAGCGGAAGCACTCAGCTATGCTCATCAAAACAAGATTGTGCATCGGGATATCAAGCCATCGAACTTGTTGTATAACGCAGAGACCAATCAGGTGAAAGTGTCGGATTTCGGTATTGCCAGAATGTCGGATGAATCAAAAACCAAGACAGGGCAAGTCATGGGTAGTCCTGTTTATATGGCGCCGGAGCAGTTAAAAGGCGCAAAAGTGAGTGGTGCGGCAGATATTTTTAGTTTGGGTGCAACGCTTTATCAGTTGCTGACCGGCTCTACCCCTTTCAAGGCAGACTCCTTACCTGAACTCACAATTAAAATTATGAGCAAAAAGCACAAGAGCGTGCGGGATATGCGTCCAGATTTACCGGCAAGCGCTGTACGGATCACCAACAGAGCATTGCATAAGGATCCATCCAAACGTTTTGCTAACGCTGAGGAAATGGCCAGCCAGCTTCGAAGGGCGCTTGCAAGCGACTTTAACGCAAGGGTGGCCTGATGATCGATGTGAAGGTGGATCAACTAACTTATCAAGCACATGGCCTTACCCATCCCGGTACGGTGCGTGCCGAAAATGAAGATGTGATTGACTGGTGGTTTGAGCCTAAATTTAGTCTCACCTTTGCGTTGGTCGCGGATGGTATGGGCGGACATGATGGTGGGGCTGAAGCAAGCAGTGTTGCTGCACAGGTATTACGTCAAAAGATGCAGCAACTAGTGAAGGATTTTGCACAGAATATCGATCAGCTTGAGGGCTTGATGATTTCAGCCCTGGAGGCATCGAATGATGCAGTTTATAAAGCCCGGCAGAGTAAGCAGGCCGAATCAAAAATGGGTACGACGATCGTTTTTGCAGCACTCTGGAATCATCATTTAATAGTGCTGCATGCGGGAGACTCAAGGTGTTATGTGATATCCGGAAAGCACCCCGAACCCCTTCAATTGACGCGGGATGACAGTGTTGTGCAAGCGATGCTTGATGAGGGCGTGATTACAAAAGAGGATGTCCCTCATGTTCCCTATCGCAACCGTTTGACCAACGCCTTAGGTATGCAACAAGACCTTAGTTACAGTGTCTCGTCATATCGTCTAGATGAAGGGGATGTGGTTTTACTTTGCTCTGATGGCTTTTATCAAGCCGTGGCTCTTGATGCAATCGTTCGTTACTTGCGCGATCAGGGCTGTTCTGAGGGTGCAACAGAATCCTTGCTGAAGCTAAGCCTTGATAACAATACCGATGATAATACTTCTTTAATTTTGATCGGCCTGAATTAAGAACCAAACAACGCTTTGAATCCATGATTAGGAGATGTGAGATATGGCAGTACTAGCCCAGATTATCGATGATGTAGTGGCAACAAAATTTGCTTTGGATAAACCAAAAATTATGATTGGGCGGCATCCGGAATGTGATATTCAGATTACAGATACCGCGGTGAGCGGTCGTCATGCGGTGATTGAAGTTGAGAAAAATGAATATCTCGATGGTGTCTACGACATCTTCATCACGGACAACGGCAGCACCAACGGTTCCTTCGTAAACGATGAGCCGTTAAGTGGTCGCAGACGGTTAAGCAATAACGATGTGATTCGTCTGGCCTGGAACTCGTTCTGTTTCATTGATGACGCTGAAGATGATCTGGAGAAAACGGCTTACGCGTTGTAAGTTTTCGATCTATGGACGCTCAACAGTCGTCATGGTGTTCTCGAGCGTCCTACCTGTCGGTTCGGAATATTGGGGTTGCTCAAATAGCAACGGCGGAGGGAGTTTTAGTTCCTCCGGTTCTTCGAATGCTTCCTGCTGAATCAGGCTTTTTTGCAGCTCTGCTTGTTTGCTAATGCCTTCTTCTGCATCACGCTGACGGTAAGCAGGCCGCTGTTCCGAGACTCGGACATCCTGTAAAGCATTAGGGATGGCTGCATTTGAAAGTTCATCGTTATCCGCATCTTCCAAAGAAAGTTCTTCAAGACTCGATTTCTCGACGCTTACGTCCTCAATAATACCGGCTTCCCACGCTTCAAAGCTGAGATCCTGGGCAAACAAAATCTGGCCTTTAAGTGTTGTAAGTCCAATAATGATCAGTAATCGATAAAACATAAAAATTATAGTTTCCTTCAAGACCTGCCTATTTGAGCACGTTGTCTTTCGATTTAGAATCAACAAACCTTAAAACAAACAACAGGTCACAAGACGTTACTCATGAAGACCCCTCTTATAACCCCAGAAGGCTATCAGGCGCTAAAAAATGAGCTTGATCATTTATGGCGCGTTAAGCGCCCTGAAGTGACGCAAAAGGTTAATTGGGCGGCATCTTTGGGCGACCGATCGGAGAATGCCGATTACCAGTACAACAAAAAGCTGCTCCGCGAAATTGATCGAAGGGTTCGTTATCTCACGAAACGCATCGAAGATTTACGGGTGGTAGAGTACTCTCCGGAGCAGGAAGGAAAAGTCTATTTTGGCGCCAGAGTCACAATTGAGGACGAGGATGGAAAGACGCTCGACTTTCGTATTGTTGGCCCGGACGAGATTTATGATGCAAAAGGTGTTATCTCCATTGATTCACCTATGGCTCGAGCCTTGTTATCAAAACAGGTTGATGATGAAGTGGTGGTAAGGACGCCAGCAGGTAGCCAATTATGGTACGTTGCGTCCATTGCTTACACTTAGTTATCTTGGATTAGATAAAATCTAATTCTCTGGTTGGTGTTGCCAGCCTTCTTTTGCATCGAAACAAAAACGGTAAGACCCCGATAGCATTGCGCTTTCTTCATCCAGAACACTAACAGACATTGTTCGACAGAGCGGCTCGTCTTGTTTAGAGCTATCTTTAACATCGAACGGTGTTGCGACAACCTGCAAGCCGATACTCGAGTATTTGAAGGTTACTGGGTGCGCATTTGCTCCGTTTTCGAGGGTTTCGAAAAGATCCTTTTTGATGGTTTCTCTGTCGTTTTCACTCAAGCCTGCCAACGGAGCTTCTACCTTTTGCCATTGCTCGCCCGACTTGCAAAGATTCCATAAGACTGTTTGATAGCGACGCTGCTTGGATGCACGCACTGCAAATTTGATTCGCCGACATTCCTGGTTTTGATACGTGTAGTCAGCCAAGACTTTAAATAGCGCCTTTGAGCCCTTTTTACTCTCCCATTCCGACTTTTCGAGCTCTTTATGGCTGTTCAATGCCTCTACAACAAATGCTCTGAGATCTTCACGTTCTTCTTGGTTTAAGTTGCCGATACTGGTGCTTGAAAGAAAGGATAAATTTGAAGCGTGAGCGAGACTCACAAAACTCATCGCAGAAACAAGCAGAGAGAAACAAATGATGAAGCGCATCGGTTTTCCTAATTTAGAGCATCGAAAGTTTCAAAAGTATAACGCTTTAAGCAGATTGTGTATGCAATCACCATGCAACCAAAGGCAAGTGCAGTCGGTTGCTAAATTTAGGTTGAAGCGCCTAGTGAAAAACCTTATTGTTCTCGCGATTAATCCGCATGAATTCTGGTAGGCGAACATGAGTAAAAATATTGAGAAATTTGGTGAGTTGGCGCTTCAGCAAATCGATAATCTAGGTTTTCAATTAGACCAGTTGGGTATCGAAAACAACGTTAACCGCCACAATCTTTTGGCTGTTGTTTTTGCCGGACAAAAACGTTTTGAAGGCGAACTTGATAGCGTAAAAGCTCGCGTTGGAAGCACAAAAGCAAATATCGAATCAACGCTTGAAACAGCAGAACAGCTGGCAAAAAGTGGTTTGAAGCTTATTGCTTTTCCTGCGACTTACACGGTAGAGCGTATCAAGCAGTTTGCGTAGGTTGCTGAGACGCTTTTAGATTTTCGGGCCGCTCCAGTTTTGGGGCGGCTTCTTTCTTTTTGATGAGTGGCAAGTTCAGGGTAACCACCAGGCCTGGCTCATTATCTCCGAGTACAATGCTTCCCTGATGCAATTCCACTACCGCTTGCACGAGACTTAGCCCCAAGCCGTTGCCAGGAAGAGATCGGCTTTTGGCAACGCGATAGAAGCGATCAAATACTTTAGCCCGTTCATCCTCAGGAATACCAATACCTGAGTCCGCAATGGTTAGTGCGATACCTTCTTTGGTTTGATTCAAGGCAACCGTTATCTCACCACCCTCGGGCGTGTACTTGATGGCATTGTCGATCAGGTTGCTGACAGTTTGAAATAGTAGATCTTTGTCCGCGAATAACTCCAAACCTTCCTTCACCTGAATGTTGAAGGTCTGATGTTTGTCTTCGGCGAGTGCTTCATAAAATTCCGCGGCGTCCATTACCAAATCGGAGATGACAAAGTGAGAGAAGTTAGAGCTTGTCTTGCCAGTCTCGAGGCGAGCGATGCGCAGCAGGGCGTTGAAGGTAGCCAGTAATTGGTCTGCTTCGGCAACGGCACTGGCGACATGTTCACGCTGTTCCTCATTTTCAACCTGCAGTAGGGTATTTTCGAGTTTGTTGCGCAGACGGGTTAAAGGCGTGCGCAAGTCATGAGCGATGTTATCGGAAACATGTTTCACGCCTTCCATTAATTGGAAGATGCGATCAAGCATTTCATTCAAATTGCGGGCTAGTTGGTCAAAGTCATCATTGGTGCCTCGATCAGGGATGCGCAGGGAAAGGTTGCCTCGCATGATCTTTTGGCTTGTCTGGTTGATTACCTCAACCCGTCTGGCGGTGCTTCGACTCATCATTACCCCGCCAATCATTGCCAGCATGAAGGTGATCGCCATGCCAAGATTAATGGCACGTTCGACCAACTCTTTGACAGCCATGAATTCGTTGACGTCTCTACCAACTAGCAATCGTAAACCCCCTGGCACGATAAATACGCGAGCACGGGCGGGACGTTCGGATTCGGTATGCCATCCGAGATCCTGATTTAAGGTGAAGTTAAGCCAACCATCCTGAACATCGCCCCCTTCAGGCCATTTGTCTATGTTTCCGGCCAGCTTGATGAAGTCCCGGGCGGTAAACAAATAGATGGCTTTGCCGTTCGGGTCACGCGCGACACGTTCCCGAATAACACTGATAAGGCCATTGAGGCCTTGGCGCTGATATTGCTCCGCGAGACCGACGATTTCTGCTTCAATGGTTTCATCCGTCTGGCTCGACATGTAGCCGGCCGTTGCCCAATAGATGAAACCCATAAGAATAAAAACAGAAGTGGCGAACAGTACCATGTACATGATCGCCAACTGAAAGGTGGGAGTTCTTAGAAGACTAAGAATCTTCACTCAAAATGTACCCGGCACCGCGTACAGTTTGAAGTAACTGCTTTGGGAAGTCCTTGTCGATTTTTGAGCGTAGACGGCTGATGTGTACATCAATGACGTTTGTTTGTGGATCAAAGTGATAATCCCAAACCTGTTCCAGTAGCATGGTACGAGTGACGACTTGTCCCGCATGCTTCATTAAGTATTCAAGCAATCTGAATTCACGAGGCTGTAAGTCAATTTTCTGGCCAGCACGTTTTACAGTACGCGCAAGAAGATCCATTTCAAGATCCGCAACACTTAGGTGCGTCACTTGCTCTGACCCGGAGTTGGCGCCACGA
>DAITOW010000112.1:0-8207 GCA_036833965.1 Oleiphilaceae bacterium | reverse complement strand
ACCACGCTCCCGGCGAACGCAACCGTGGCTGGAGACAGTATTACTATGGGTTTCGCTGCCAATTGCACAGGGAATGTCTGGCTTTGGGATTTGGCCTGCCTTCTGGGCGGCGATCAGCCCGAGCATTCCTGGTTTGACGGCAGCTCGTCGAACGTGGACAGCGTGCTAGATAAGTACAATTCGATTAGCCGAAAGATTACTGTTGACGGTAACAAGAATGCTGCCGCTTCTGGTTCCGAGATGCGCGGTGGAACGAACAACTTTGAAGTTCAGTCTGCAAACATTGTTGCGCAAAGCCCGGTTCCTGATCATGTTGAAGTGTTATTGGGTGGCAACGACATTTGCAATCGAGGTTGTACCGACCCGGCAAACTGTAACAACCCCCTTTACACAGAGCAGCAATGGCGTGAATCGGTTCAGGCAGGTTTGAATAATCTCATGTCTGGCCTTCCATCTGGCGCATATGTGCAGCTGAACGGCATGCCTCGCGTACAGGACTTGTATCAGGCGGGCGTTGCCAAGGAAGCAACAAGCGGTGCCATCAACTGCAAGTCTGTTTGGTCGACCTATGATATTTGTCGAATCGTGACGAATGATGGCGTACTAAACGGAGAGCCCCAGAGTCAGCGTCTAGCTGCTGTGTCAGCCGCTCAACAACGTTACAACGAAATACTTCGTGAAGAAGCTGCGGCTTACAACACGAATGCAAATGGGCTCAATCCCAACGGCATTGAGGTAGTTTCAGAGTATGTTGATGAAAACACCCTGACTGGCGGTACATTCCAGTTTGGTGCAAATGATATCGATGGAGGGGATTGCTTCCACCCAAGTGTTGCGGCTCAAAATACCATTGCGGATTTTGAATGGGCCGGTAACACCGATAAATAACAAGAAATCACCAGCCCAACAGGCATTGTGATTCAAGGCGGCCGCAGAGGCCGCCTTTTCCTGAATAGAACACTAACAAACCAAAGCCCTAACTAAAAAAGATCCATATCATGCAGTTCGCTTTTCAACTCATCCTTGTTTTTTCTGCCCTGAATCTGCTTGCCTGCTCCGACACCCCTCAATCTATAGCACTTCAAGAAGAACACGAAATTGCTGCTGCCGCGCTGGATATGGACGACCTCGCGAATAATCCTGTTATTGCAAGCAACGGAAAGGACACGATTCGATTAAGCGAACTGGATGCAGAAATCACTCTTAAAAAGTTCGATCTGGAATGGGCTTTATATGAATTGCGCCTGGCAGCCTTAAGCAACATGACCGAACTAAATATTGAAGCAGATTCCCCTGCGTGGTCATTAACGCTGGACCCGCCCTGGCCACCCAGAATTGATCTTCCGCTTGCAAACCGCTATATCATCGGCGACGAGGAAGCGCCCATTAAGATTTCCATATTTTGCAGCTACCAGTCCTCGCCTTGCATGCGCGTCCAACCCGTTTTAAAACAGATTGAAGACATTTATGGCGCACTTGTCAGCTTCATACCTTTTGACTATCCCATGCACTTTCACCGGAACGGCCTCAGCGCTGCAAATGCGGCGCGATGTGCTGCCGAGCAAGAACAACTGCCGCGCTACCAGCAAGGATTATATGCCGCAATAGAACAACTAAATGAAGAACGCTATTTCGCCATTGCCGAGCAACTTGGGTTAAATACCCGCGATTTCAAAACCTGCTTTGACACACGTAAACACGAAACACTTATTCAGAGAGATATCGAACTGGCCAAGTCACTCAATACCGGAAATGTCCCTATTATTTTCATCAACGGACTCTATACCAAAGGCCCCAAAACAGTAGATACCTATGTTTATTACATCGAACGCGAACTTATGCGCCTGGGGATTGAACTGAGCGAGGCACCCAATGATTCTGAACAGGACAGTGAGCAAGATCAGCCAGAAATAAACGCTGAGGATTCCGCTTCAGAGATTGAAGATGACAACAACATCGATAGCGAAACCGCAGACAGGGTCTTGCCAGTAAGCGCGAGCATGACACTTTCCCGTGAATGGGTTGATACGCATTTACTCAACCAGAGCGAACTGGAAAAAAGCTTTAAGCAAGCTGAGCATCTGGTAAACCACCAGTTTCACTTGATGCGACTGGAGAACATTGAAGAAACCGACTTTTATAAGACCCTTGGCTTGAAAGAGCGGGATGTGATCATGCAGGTAAATGGTGACTGGCTGCATTCGGGGCAGAACACACTTTGGGATACCCTCCACTCAAACTCAGAGGTTTCGATTGTCCTCATGCGCAAAGGCTTACCCTATCGCTACGATTTTCAAATAGAGTAGTACGCTGTAACGTCTGTCCGGATCAGACTTTTCCAGAGCCGGACTTTGACTGCTATATGCACAAACCCTTCACCAGACGCTGCCCCAACCCCCAATGCTGAATCTGGGCTTGCAGCAACTCTGCGGTGGCAATGGCATCCACCAAGGCGTTGTGATTTTCGTAATCCGGCAAATGATAGCGCGAGCGTGCATCAGGCAAACGCAAAGAAGGGAGCGGCTTACGCCGCAGACGATCAAAAAAGCCTTTGGCCTCGGTGAGTACGGTTGCCTCCAATGCAAAGGTATCAATCACCGGAAATAACCAGGACTCAGACCAAAGCGACTGACTCAAGGTTCTGAAAAACTCTCGCTCCATTGCGCGATAATGCACCACAGCTAATCGACCCGCCATTGCAGAAAGCACCTCGGGCATCACCAATTCAATTGAAGGCGCAGAAGACACCGCACTGTGTGTAATGCCATGCACCACCACCGAGCTATCGCTCAACTCGCCAGGGTCAACCAGCCAATGTTTTGCTGTTGCGAGATAGACGCGCCGAGAATCAAACTCGACAAGACCAATACTGACAATACGGTCTTGCCCGGAATTAAGGCCTGTGGTTTCGATATCGATAGCCAGACATGGCGCGTCCGCGATGGTTTGCTGCAAATAGTCAAAACCCGCCGAATAAAAGCCGTTCAAGGCGTCGGGCTTTTTACCAAGCATTGATTGCCGATACTCGCTCCAATCATCCGGCACCCAGCCCCGGCCTTTTTTATCAACAGGAGAAAAATCAGCCATTGGCGGTATATCGAAATTTCAGAAAGCGTTGCGCTTGCGTGACAACATTGAAGGCTTCTTTGAGTGTTCTTCGCTCGGTTTGAGACAGGGCTTCCGGGTCAATTTGGTTGTCCGGCTTCCTGCTTTCTCGAACCGCCAGCATCTGCTGCCGCGCACGCATACTGTACAAAAACTCGAGTGCATTACTCAGCTCTTCATACTTCTCACTCGGCAAAAGCTTGGTTTTCGAAATGTCTTCCAGGCGCTCAAATGAATTCTGGGATACAGAACCTGTTGCGAGCGCATGTACGCGAATAATATCTGTTAGTGGAGCCGTACCGCGACGTTTGATGTTGAGCGATCCCTTTTGCTCACCATCTTCTTCCAGCACAAAGTTCTTGAACAAGCCGAGCGGCGCCGTGCGTTTGAGGGCATTACGGGCAAGCGAAGCCAGGAAAGGCTTGCTGCCTTTCGACTTTTCAGCGATGAATTTTTGCAGGTCTTTAACGAAAGAGTTCTTGCCGTGCACGGCCACCAGATCGAAAAAGATTGAGGCATTTAACAGAGCCTGCGGCTCTGGCTTATCAATCCATTCGGCAAACTGTGCCCGCCAATCTGAAAGGCGCATTCGCCACTTCGGATTCGAAGCCATAATCAATCCTTCGCAGTACGGGTAACCGCACTGATCAAGCCCGTCACACAAACGCTTACTGAATTCCTCAAAGTAAGCACCGTGAATGGATTCGTCATAGCTATCCGCCAAAATCAGCGCATTATCCTGATCCGTCACCAGTAACAGCTCATCTCGCGCCAGCGACCCCAACGCGATCAGGCAATAAGGCACCGGCGGCAGCCCGAGATCATCCTCAATCAACTTGGCGATCTGTTGCATAAAACTGGCACCGATCACTGACATGGCTGAACCAATCATGTGCGAACTGGCTTGTTCGTTCACCAGGCGGTCATAAACTGCGGGCAGTTGCCCTGAAAGTTGCGCGAGCGCTTCGATCGTGTCTGACGAGAAGATACTGCGCACCAGTAACAGCGAATTCCGGGATTCGTGGCTGACAACATCCGGCAAGGAAACCAAACCCAGAATGCGATTCTCATCGACAATGGGGACATGGTGAATGTTATAACGCAGCATCGTGAGCATGACTTCATGAAGATAGGCATGATCATCCATCACTTGCGGTTCAAGCGTCATCACCTCACCCACCGGCGTGTCAAAACTCTTGCGCTCAGCAATGACCCTGGACCGCAGGTCGCTGTCGGTGACCACACCGATCAGGTTACCCTGTTCGTCCTGAACCAGAGCCGCAGAGGTATAGCTCCCGGACATTTGTCGGGCGCATTCCGCAACACTGGTTTCGGGCGTCACGACAAGTGGTTCGCCTGAAAGCAGACTCTTGATCGGCACCGTGGTCATGTCATCGTTGGCGATCTCGGTTGCCTGTTGCAGAATCGACTGCTCGTTGACCTCGAAGAAGTCTCCGAATTCGGAGAACTCATCGCAAAAATCCATGAACATACGTTCGGGAATCAAATAAAACAGACAATCCTTGCGGGTCACCACAGAAAAACGCATTTTGCCATGCATCAGCAAACCCATTTGGCCGAAGACGTGTCCTGTCGGCAAACGGTTATACAAATGACCGTCCCGGCGAAACACCTCGACTTCGCCGGAGCGAATAAAATACAAATGGTGTATTGGCGCTCCCACTTCAAGAACCGTTTCACCAGCCTTGAGGTAGCTTACCTCGACGGAGCGCGCTAACGCGGAAAGCGCATCTTCTGACAACCAGCAAAAGGGTTCATATTCTCCCAGTGCCCGCTCAATGTCGGGCAACTCAATACTCATTACGTAAACAACCTTGTTAACCCAAGCATTCGGCAAGATGCCATGCCTCGCAGCACCGTTTGCTCTGTTAGTTTTTCAATGGCATTTTTAGTACTGCCATTTTTGTTAAGTGCTTTGTGTTACAGACTATGCGAATTCGCGTTCGGAGAAACAAATCGCTTCGTAACGCCAGACTTGCATATCCGCAGGCCAGGCATCCACCTGCATACCCGCTTTTTGCTTGAGATGCTTCAGGAACATCGCCGGTTCGGTGAGACTGCGCCACACCAGCGGCAGAAAGGTCGCGCGCCTCGAGCCGCTTTGAATGATCAGGCCATCAATACCAGGCCTGAGTTTTTTCAAGCAATCCTCTTCGCCCGAACAGGGCAAGGGCTCTGGGCGCGAAAGGATCGAAATTTCTATTTCCAGCTCGGCCAGTTCTTCCAGCGCAAGTTTCGGAAAGCGCGGGTCATTAAAAGCCGCCTTCACGCTATTTTGCATCACATCCACAGCCAGAGCCTGATGCGCAGCAAGCGAGCCAATACAACCGCGCAAATTCCCATGTTTGTGCAAGCTGACGAAGGCTGCGCCCTTAAACATCAGATGGGCCGGATAATCATCAACATTGATTTCCAGTTTGTTCCCGTGCAACGCCTTATCAATGCTTGAGCGCGCAAGCTGCAACAGAGAGACACGTTCTTGAGCCTCGAAAGTTTGAAAGCGCGTCGCCTCAAATGCCTGCGGTACATCGATAAAAAAGGAGCCATATCCGACAACACGGTCCGGGGAGGCACCTTTTTGAGCCGAATGACTGTAATCCACTTGCCGCACATCCCATGCGTAACTACTCGCCAAATAGAGTGCGCCGTTCAAGCCCTTGAAACCACACGCCTGTTGACCACCCAAATCACTCTTTGCGGACCGAACTTTCCCGCAGGTCTCGGCATCAATCTGCTCGCAAGCCTGAACAGGATGAAAGTGTGACAGGTCGGTACTGATGACAATCAGTGTTTCATCTCCCCCCCACAAGCGCGCGATGACTTCAGCAACCTGAACCTTTCCTGCTTCACCCACAACCAAAGGTGTCAGGGTGAAATCGTCCAGCACCGCCTGCAAAAATGGCCACTGCACTTCCAGGCTGTGTTCTTGCGCATGTGCCTGGGCCGAAGAGATCAAAAGCCCTTCTTCAAGAAGCGCAGCAACGCCATCCCGATTGACAGGAATGTCTCCCAGTGGCGTACGAACATAATCTGCGGGCTCCATCGCAATGCCGGAAAAGGCGACCCGATGACTGGGTCCAAACATCACTACCCGTTTTATCCGGGATGAAAAAGGCTTGATCAGTGCATAGGCTTTCGCGGCAGTATCACCAGAAAATCGCATACCGGCATGCGGCACTACCAGGACTTTCGGGCAATGTGTAAGCGCTGGAGTTTCTGCATTCGCATAAAAGCTATCAACAAGCGAGCTTAGTACGTTCGCCTGATCCGGATAAAACTGCCCTGAAACAGCCATCGCTCTAACAGATGTCATACTGATCTCCTGCTCTTCTCTTATTCAAACCCTGCTCGTGAACTATACTCAAGGGTGTATCTCAGTTTAGCAAGCGAGGAAGGCTTATGTACGAAAACTGGCCAACTAAATTCTGGCATGCGCTGGACGATACCCGGGTGCAATGCGATTTATGCCCTCGCCACTGCAAAATGCACGAGGGGCAGCGGGGCCTTTGTTATGTTCGAGGCGTACATGAAGGGCAAGTGGTTTTACACAGCTATGGTCGTTCCAGTGGCTTCTGTATTGACCCGATAGAAAAGAAACCGCTCAACCATTTCTATCCAGGCTCATCGGTATTAAGTCTGGGAACGGCAGGCTGCAATCTGGCCTGCAAGTTTTGCCAGAACTGGGACATCAGCAAATCCCGCGAGATGGACACCCTTGCCGGGCACGCCAGCCCGCAGGCCCTTGCGCAGAGCGCCAAACAACACGGCTGTCGCAGTATCGCCTACACTTACAACGATCCGATTATCTTTCATGAATATGCAATTGATTGTGCACAAGCCGCACACGAACTGGATATCAAAGCGGTTGCCGTGTCGGCCGGTTACGTCTGCCCGGAGCCTCGGACCGAGTTCTATCAGCATATGGATGCCGCGAACATTGACCTGAAAGCCTTTACCGAAGACTTCTATAAAAAACTCTGCGGAGGTGAACTGGAAGTCGTCAAAGACACACTCCGTTATATCAAACACGAAACCGATGTATGGCTCGAACTCACCACCCTGCTTATTCCGGGACACAATGATAGCGAGGCCGAACTGCACGCGCTTTGCGAATGGGTGAAGGACGATCTGGGCCCGGATGTTCCACTTCACTTTACAGCCTTTCATCCCGACTGGAAGATGCGTGACGTACCCGCCACGCCAGTCGAAACGCTATTGCAAGCGCAACGCATTGCGCGGGAACACGGCATACACTACGCCTACACCGGCAATATCCGCACCCCGGATGGTTCAAACACGCATTGCCCCAAGTGCGATCAACTGCTGATCGGTCGACAGGGCTACAGCATTACCGCATGGCATCTTGAACACGGAAAATGTCCACACTGTGCACAATCGATCGCCGGGCACTTTACCGAAACGCCCGGATCATGGGGCGCTCGTCGACAGGCCATTCGTATTGTCGAGGCAAATGCTTCTTGAACTTCACAGCTGACCAGGGCAAACAACTTGTCAGCCATAGGCCTGTGCGTTAGATTGCCAGACATAAAAACATGCAAAACCATCGACGATTAAACTAAACATGCGAACATTTTTGCGAAAGCTGCTTTTTCTTTGCTTCATTATTGGCGCTTGGGACGTCCATAGCCAGACCCTGACCCTTGCGACAGACGATACGCCCGGCGACCCGTTTATCATCGGCGGCGGCAGCACCTTTGACGAAACAAAGCCCGGCATCGAGATCGAAATGTACCGCGCCATTGCGTCAAAGCTCGGCATGACACTTGAGCTCAAACGACTACCCTGGAACCGCGCGCTGCTCATGCTCGAGCAAGGTCAGGTTGATGGCTTGTTTCCGGCAAGCTTTAAGCTGGAGCGTACCTTGATAGGCCACTATCCAATGCAGCATGCGATCGTCGATATCAGCCGACGCTCACGCACCAATGGCTATCACCTTTACAAACTAGCTGACAGCACGCTGGATTGGGATGGCAGCACGTTCCTTAACCTCAATGAACAGAATCTTGCAGCGCATCAAGGATGGTCGATTGTCGACGACCTGCAGAAAATGGGTGTCAATG
>DAITOW010000111.1:0-8282 GCA_036833965.1 Oleiphilaceae bacterium | reverse complement strand
AAGCTGAACCGCATCATGGCTCATCATACCGAGCAGGATCTTGAGCAAATTGCCCGAGATACAGATCGTGACAATTTTATGGATGGTTCTGCAGCGGTCGAATATGGTTTAATTGATTCAATCATCGAGCAGAGATAGTTTGCTTTTGGATTGAGTCCCTGGCGATGCCGCTTGTCATGGAAGCGTAAATAAGGGCGTCGTAAGTAACACACAGGAATAGGAATAGAAATGTCTGACGAAAAAAACGGTAAAGGCGAAGACAACGGTAAACTGCTTTATTGTTCGTTTTGCGGAAAAAGCCAACACGAAGTCCGCAAATTGATTGCAGGTCCTTCGGTGTTTATTTGTGATGAATGCGTCGATTTATGCAATGACATTATTCGTGAGGAAATCCAGGAGAGCACTGCACAAGAAAGTTCAGATCGCCTCCCGGTTCCTCAGGAAATAAAGTCAACCCTTGATGACTATGTGATCGGTCAGGATCGAGCAAAAGTCGTGTTGTCAGTGGCTGTGTACAATCACTACAAGCGTCTCAAGTATAGTAGTGGCAAGAAAGGGGACGTGGAGCTTGGTAAAAGCAACATCCTTTTGATTGGTCCAACCGGTAGTGGTAAAACCCTGCTTGCCGAGACACTGGCTCGCTTGTTAAACGTACCCTTTACTATTGCTGATGCAACAACATTGACCGAAGCCGGCTATGTTGGTGAGGACGTAGAGAATATCATTCAGAAGCTTCTTCAGAAGTGTGACTATGATGTTGACAAGGCGCAGCGTGGAATCGTCTATATCGATGAGATCGACAAGATTTCGCGTAAGTCGGATAACCCGTCGATTACTCGCGACGTATCGGGAGAGGGTGTTCAGCAGGCTTTGCTCAAACTGATCGAAGGTACTGTAGCGTCAGTCCCGCCTCAAGGTGGCCGAAAGCATCCCCAGCAGGAATTCCTGCAGGTTGATACTTCGAATATCCTCTTTATTTGTGGTGGCGCGTTTGCAGGCCTTGATAAGGTTATTCAGGATCGCTCTGAAAAAAGCAGTATCGGATTTAGCGCGACAGTTAAGAGTAAAGAGAACGCGAAGTCTGTTGGAGAGACGCTGCAGGATGTGGAGACCGAGGATTTGGTGCGTTATGGTCTGATTCCGGAATTTGTTGGTCGTTTGCCTGTTGTGGCGACACTTAACGAGTTGGATGAAGATGCGTTAATGCAGATTCTTACCGAGCCTAAGAATTCGCTCACCAAACAGTATCAGCAGCTTTTTGAAATGGAAGGTGTTGAGGTCGATTTTCGCGAAGATGCATTGCGTGCAGTCGCTAGAAAATCGATGGAGCGAAAAACCGGAGCTAGGGGGCTTAGATCCATTCTGGAGAACGTTTTGTTGGATACGATGTATCACATTCCTTCTGAAGAAGGCATCAGTAAAGTGGTTGTTGATGAAAGTGTGATCGAAGGTGATTCCGATCCAATTCGTATCTATGACAATAAAGATCAAGCCAAGGCAGTGCCGGAAGGCTGATTGGACGGCATTTTGCTTGAAAGCCCAACTCTAGAAGTTGGGCTTTTTTGTTTAAAGGCGCAGAAAACTCGCAATTGTTGTACTAACCTCCTTGTAAAAGGAAAGTACGACCCAATTTATAATTAAATACTGCGAGTAGGAGAGATAGTTATGAGTGATGCAGAAGTAATTCAGACGGGCGATAGTATGTTATTGCCAATGTTGCCCTTGCGAGATGTTGTTGTCTTTCCTTCAATGGTGGCTCCGTTGTTTGTGGGGCGAGAGAAGTCGATTCTCGCGCTGGAAGCCGCTATGGAAGCTAATAAGCAGTTGTTACTCGTTACCCAGAAAGACGCGGGTCATGACGATCCTGGTCTCGACGAGCTTTATCGTGTAGGCACCCTGGCGACAATTTTGCAGATGCTTAAGCTGCCCGATGGTACTGTCAAAGTTCTTGTCGAGGGTGAAAAGCGTGTTGTTATTGATTCCTTGAACGAGGATGCTTTTGTGTTTGCGACAGCACATGAGCTTCCTGAAATCAGACCTTCGAGTAATGAGTTGCAAGGCTTGGTAAGTGCGCTTTCCAGCGAGTTTGAAAAATTCAGTAAGCTGAGTAAAAAAGTCCCGAGCGAAGTGGTCAGTTCTTTGGTAAGTATCGAGGAACCACTGCGCTTGATTGATACGGTTGCTACCCATCTTGAGATGAAGATTTCCGACAAACAGGAGGTCCTAGAGGAAACGGATGTTACGCAGCGTGTGGAGTTCTTGCTTGCTGTTATAGAGGGCGAGATAGATCTTATTCAGGTGGAAAAACGCATCCGTGGTCGTGTTAAGAAGCAGATGGAGAAAAGCCAGCGCGAGTACTATCTGAACGAGCAGATGAAGGCAATCCAGAAGGAGATGGGAGCGCTTGGCGAGGCCGGAAATGAATTTGAGGAATTAGAGAAGAAAATTTCCGAAGCGGGTATGCCCTCAGAAGCGAAGCAGAAGGTTGATTCTGAGCTTAAGAAATTAAAAATGATGTCTCCTATGTCTTCAGAGGCGTCTGTGGTTCGCAGTTATATCGAGTGGCTGACGGATCTTCCTTGGAAGAAGCGAAGTAAGGTGCGTCATGATTTGGCAAAAGCGAGGGAGATCCTAGATAGTGATCATTACGGCCTGGATGAGGTGAAAGACCGAATCCTGGAGTATTTGGCGGTGCAGTCGCGTGTCAAGAAACTCAAGGGGCCAGTGCTTTGTCTTGTTGGTCCTCCGGGTGTCGGAAAGACCTCTCTGGGGCAATCAATTGCCAAGGCGACTAACCGCAAGTTCACGCGAGTTGCGTTGGGTGGCGTAAGGGATGAGGCCGAAATTAGAGGTCATCGACGTACATACATCGGCTCCATGCCCGGAAAGTTGGTTCAGAAGATGAGTAAGGTCGGAGTAAAGAACCCCTTATTCCTTTTGGATGAGATTGACAAAATGGGGATGGATCATCGTGGAGATCCGGCGTCGGCTTTGCTGGAGGTGCTGGATCCTGAACAGAATCATACCTTCAATGATCATTATCTGGAGGTCGATTATGATCTTTCGGATGTTATGTTTGTATGTACTTCAAATTCGATGAATATACCGCCTGCTTTGCTTGATCGAATGGAGATAATTCGCATACCGGGTTATACCGAAGATGAGAAAGTAAATATTTCGCAGCGGTACTTGATCCCTAAACAAGTTAAAAACAATGGTCTCAAAGATAGCGAGTTGGAGATAGAAGAGTCTGCGATTCGGGATATCGTCCGTTTTTATACACGAGAGGCTGGTGTTCGTGGGCTTGAGCGTGAAATTGCCAAGCTTTGTCGAAAGGTGGTCAAATCCATTGCCTTGAAGGAAATTGAACCCAAGGTTGTCGTTTCAGACGAAAATCTGTCTGAGTACTTGGGTGTGCGCAAGTTCAGTTATGGGGTTGCAGATGAAGAAGATCGCGTTGGTCAGGTTACTGGTTTGGCCTGGACACAGGTCGGAGGTGAACTGCTGACTATTGAATGCTCATCCGTCAAGGGCAAGGGGAAGGTGGTTCGCACCGGTTCCCTTGGTGATGTAATGCTTGAGTCTATCCAGGCGGCTATGACTGTTGTGCGCAGTCGTGCTGAAGTGCTGGGGATCAACTCGGACTTTCATGAGCAAAATGATGTGCATATTCACGTTCCTGAGGGCGCTACTCCCAAGGACGGCCCTAGTGCAGGTATTGCAATGTGTACGGCAATGGTTTCTGCTTTCTCCGGAGTGCCGGTCAAGGCCAATGTAGCCATGACCGGAGAAATAACATTGCGAGGTCAGGTTTTGGCTATTGGTGGCTTGAAAGAGAAGCTACTGGCTGCCCATCGTGGCGGTATCAAGACGGTTGTGATTCCGCATGAAAACGAGAAAGATTTGAAAGAGGTTCCTGAGAATATTAAGGAGTCTCTGGAGATTATTCCGGTGAAGTGGATTGATGAGGTGCTGGACGTTGCTTTGGCTTACCCTCCGCAGGATAAGTCGGAAAAACAGTCCGGTCGCGCCTCAAAGAGTACAAAAAGTAGCTCGAAAGGTGCTGAAGGCAGAATAAATACGCATTAGCGCAAATGCTTTCTTGACAGTGGTTTTGGACAGTTGGTATAACTTGTTACGAAGTCTGGCAGCAGTAATCTAGAGGGCTCCGAGACCACTCGATAGATTTTCTATGAGATAGAGATTTCTATAACTAAGAAGAATTAGATCGCGTCTTATTGTTTATTCAAACAGCGGATCAAACATTAAATTAAGCAAAAACCAAATTAAACTAAGGGGTTTAGTGTGAACAAATCTGAACTTATTGATGCAATTGCGGATTCAGCAGACATTTCAAAAGCAGCAGCGGGTCGCGCTGTTGATGCATTTGTAGAGTCAATTACAGGTGCTTTGAAGTCTGGTGACCAAGTAACGCTAATCGGTTTCGGTACCTTTTCTGTAAAAGATCGTGCAGCTCGTACGGGTCGTAACCCACAAACTGGTCAAGAGATTCAAATCGCAGCGGCGAAGATCCCAAGCTTCAAGGCAGGTAAAGGTCTTAAAGACGCGGTGAACTAAGGTTAATCGCCTGTTCCGATAGTCGATTGGACTTTTCGAAAAAAGGCGCGTTCTGAGGAATGCGCCTTTTTTATTATGTTTGCCTCGGATAACCAGGCAGCATTTGAATTTAAGAAAGTAATTGGATTTAAGAAAGTAACTAGAGGGCATTATGCTTCAAGACGTCCGTAAAAGTATGCAGGGCACGACCGCCAAAGTAATTGTTTGGGCAATTGCGATTACGTTTGCGCTTTTTGGTGTTGAGTCAATTGTTGGCGGTATTGGCGGGGAGCCTGATGTTGTCGAAGTGAATGGCGAGGGTATACCTGAGTCTGAATTCAAAGTCGCCGTAGAGCGTAAAAAGCGTCAGCTGCTTATGCAGATGGGGGAAGCGGCGGATCCTGATCTAATTGATGATGGTCTGTTGTCAGCGTCGGTGCTTGATGGGCTGGTTCAGGAAAAAACGCTTGTGCAGGATGCTGAAGCCAAGGGGCTTTATATTTCTACTGCAATGGTTGATGAGTATATTCGCGGTATGAATGAATTTCAGGTCGATGGAGAGTTCAGTAATCAGCGTATGCAATCAATTCTTGGTTCGGCCGGATTTACCTTGAACTCTTTCAGAAGCAGTTTGGCGAAACAGTTCGTGATTGACCAGGGCCGGACTGGTCTGATTGGCTCGGCGTTTGTACTGGATAGCGAGAAAGATGCTCTTGTGAGGCTTGATCGTCAAACGCGCACGTTCGGGATGGCTGTGTTGTCAGCTCAGGATTATAGAGATGAGGTAAGTGTTACTGACTCAGAAATCGCCACATACTATGAGAACAATGCCTCCCGGTTTACTCAGCCGGAAAATGTAGATATTTCCTATCTAGTGCTTAGAAAGTCGGAGATTGACGAAATTGAGGTGAGTGCTGAGGAAATTGAAGCGCGTTACGATGCAGAGCTTCAGGACTTCGTTGGTGAAGAGCAGCGGCGTGCTGCTCATATACTGGTTTCAATCTCGGATGAGGTAACAGAAGAAGACGCGCTTGCCAGAGTAAGCGAGTTGAAGGCCAAGATTGATGCGGGTGAGGATTTTGCTGAGTTAGCAAAGGCGAACTCAGATGACGAGGGATCTGCATCAGAAGGGGGAGATTTAGGCTTCTCTGGTAAGGGTGTTTATGTTTCGGGCTTTGAGGATGCTTTGTTTTCAATGGAAGAGGGTCAGGTTTCGGAGCCCGTCAAGACCGAGTTTGGTTACCATCTAATAAAGCTGCTTGCTGTTCAGGTAAATGAGCCTCCGGCTCTTGCTGAGCGGGCTCCAGCCCTGGAAGAAGAGTTGCGCGCAGAGAAGCGTGATCAGCGCTATGTGGACATGGTTCAGCAATTGGCAGATATCTCCTATTCCTCTCCTGATCTGGAGGATCCAGCTGATGAGCTTGGTTTGGAATTGAAGGAGCTGTTTGGCGTCTCCAGAGAGTCTCAAGATGCGTTGTTTTCTGAACCAAAAGTTCAGCGAGCTCTATTTGATGAAGAAAACCTTTCAGGCGAGCACAATAGTGATGTGATTGAATTTGATGATGGTGTGGCGCTGGTTTTTAAGGTTGCTGAGTACCATGAAGCATCTACGAAGAGTCTTGAGCAGGTTCGTGATCAGGTTAAGGATTTGCTGATAGCTGACAAAGCAGGGCAGTACGCTGCTTCAATAGGCAATGCATTTATTGTCCGTACAGAGGCTGGAGAGGATCCTGAGGGCGTTGCTGTCGATATGGCGCTAAATTGGCAGAATAAAGAGTCCGTTCGTCGTGACGATTTTTCGGTAACGCCTGATTTGCTCTTCAAGGTTTTTGCAATGGAAAAACCTGATGGTGAAGCGCCGGAGATTGGTGGTTTTGAACTCAATAATGGTGATTATGCAGTGGTCGCGTTGGTAGATGTGAATGCGGGTGCCTTGGAAGATATTACAATCATCGAGAAGCAATCTATCAAGAGTTCGCTCGGTGCAAGTTATGGCGGGACAGATTATGCCTCGTATTTGTCGAGTTTGGAGGAAACGGCCGTTGTTGAGAAAATGTAAGACGGTTTGATTGTTTGTGACGGGAGCCTACGTGGCTCCCGTTTTTTGTTTTGCCCCCTATAGATTGAGGACTGGTTATCTTTAAAAATCAGTCAATTCGGTTATCGTTCGCAACAAGAATAAACATACGATTACACAATAAGCGTTTGCATGACCGAAGCGGATTTGGTCAGGAATAATAAAATGGTTCTGGTTACCACAGCATCGATACTCTTTCTCAATATCCTTTACGGGTTCAAGGAAATTGAACCGCATGAGCAGGGCGTTGTTTATTATGATTTCAATCTGGATAGGCCAGAGCTGTTCTATTCAACGGAAGTAGAACCTTATTCGGAAATCAAATTCAGGAATATTGTTCGACAGGCCTATGACTATAGTTGTGGTTCGGCTGCATTAACTACAGTGCTTCAGCATTACCTTGGACGTAATTTTCAGGAGCGCCAGGTGATGGAAGGACTGCTTCACTATGGTGAAAATGATCGAATCGTAGAGCGCCGTGGATTTTCCATGCTGGATATGAAGCGTCTCGTTACTGCGTTGGGTTTTCCCGCCGGTGGATTTAAAGCGGAAATGCAGGATCTTATCGACTTGGACCACCCGGCAATTGTTCCGATTCAGTACGCTGGTTACAAGCACTTTGTTGTCGTAAAAACGGTTGAAAATGACCGGGTCTTTATAGCCGACCCTTCAAAGGGCAATCTGACGTTTACCATCGAGCGCTTCAAGGAAGCGTGGGATCAAAACGTACTGTTCGTTGTTTTTCCGGGAGACGCGAAACCTGTTGATGGCCTTGAGTTGAGAGAAGAAGATTTACGTTTTATCGATGAGCAAACGCTCTCTCTGCAAGCGTTTCAGGAATATCCGGATTACTTCGATATGAAGCAATGGCGAGAGCAAAATGAGATCGAGCGGCTTAAGAATAATTCCGCGGAAGACATCGCCAATGGAGCTCCAACCATAACGAATGGTACGAAGTCACTCCACTATAGAAGAAATTAATTAGACTGCGATAGTATTAAACAAGGACAAATGCATGGCCCGTTTTTTAAGGCTTTTGGCTATATTTTACGTAATTCTACTGGCTGGTAGTAACGCTTTTGCTGAGGAAAAGTCGTCAACTGACAAGGCGCGTGAAGCGCTAGCACAGCAAGGGGATGACGAAACTGATACAGCACAGTTAGAGGAGGTCTTTCAGGCAGCGGAAAAGCGTTATTCCATGTTGAAGACCGGTGACAAATCGCTTTCCTATTCCTTTAGTTACTCCTATACATCTGACTCCCGGATTGATCTGGAGGTTGTTAACGGAACCGTCCGTAATTTGGATGTGAACCCTACAGCTACCCACAGTATGACAAACAGCTTCAGTTTCTCTTATGGCATTCTGAACAATGTTACCTTGAGTACAAACATTCCTCTTTCTACGCGTTATGACACGACTCGCGAGTTGTCGGTCACAGACTGGGGTGATGTAAGCTTTGGCGTGCGTTGGCAGCCGTTTTCTTATGTGCCAGGTGCTCCTACCATCACGGTTAACTCATCTCTTACTACAAAAACAGGGGTGAGCCCCTATGAAATAAATCCCCAACAGCGTCTATCCACAGGTAGCGGTACTTATTCATTTAGTACGGGCGTGAACGTTTCAAAAGTATTGGATCCGGTGGTCGTT
>DAITOW010000110.1:0-8293 GCA_036833965.1 Oleiphilaceae bacterium | reverse complement strand
CCCCCGGTCTTTCATCTCGCTTAGAATAAAGTTACCAGTGCCGTTGATGATACCTGCGATGCTCTGAATCGCGTTCGCGGTTAAGCCTTCCCGTAGTGCTTTAATCACAGGGATACCACCTGCAACTCCGGCCTCAAAGCCGATAATCACACCATTTTCACGAGCCAAACTAAATAACTCATTACCATGCTCAGCGATCAAAGCCTTGTTGGCAGTAACGACATGCTTACCAGCCTTCAGCGCACCTTCGACAATATCCTTCGCAGCATCGTAACCACCAATCAACTCAAGCACGACATCCACATCAGGGTTGTTTACAACCGCATTCAGATCAGTTGTAAAGTCGATTCCACTAAGATCACAATTATCTTTCTTGCGTCGGGACGCGACCTGTACGATTTCAATAGAGCAGCCGGCGCGAGACGTAATAAGATCTCGATTACGGTTTAGAACATTAACAACACCACTCGCTACAGTCCCAAGACCGCAAATGCCCAACCTAAGAGTTTTCAAAACACGCACCTCACAAAAAAGCGTTAGCTGCTATACATTACAGCCCTTAAAAAACGGGCGACAGTATAACTGCTAACGCTAACAAAAAGAATTGAATCAGGAATCCGGACGCTGGAATTTTACCAGAGTTTGAACCAGTAAAGCACTTTCACCCGGATTAGAGTAGCCACCCTCTGGCACTACATTGATATACCAAGCCCCTGAGCAAGTTGTTCTGCCGGAATATAACCTGGCACCAACGCACCATCCGCCAGAACAATAGCAGGCGTACCGGTTACACCGAGTTTATTACCCAAGTTATATTCTGCTGCTACCGGATTCTCACATGCTTTTTTAGGCAACACTTTTCCCGCCTTTGCCTGAGTCATTGCATCAAGGCGGTCTTCAGAACACCATACAGTTACCAACTTATCGTATGACGGACTACCTACTCCTGCCCTTGGGAAGGCCAAATAGCTGACGGAGATGCCCAACTCATTCATCCTTGGCACCTCTCCATGGAGTTTCCGACAGTAACCACAGTCGATATCAGTAAACACAGAAATATGGGCCTTTTCTTCTCCTTTTGCAGGAAACGTAATTCTGTCTTCAGCAGACAGCAGAGCCAACTGTTGCAACCGCTCTCCTTGACGCTCTTGCTCAGAAAGATTTACCAACTCACCACCAGCAGTACTGTATAACTCACCTGTCAGGAAGAAGTCGCCATCCGCGCTCGCAAAAATAACCTGGCCCCGTTGATCCGTAACTCGAAACAACCCGGGAATCTTGCTCTCACTGATTGCTGACACGACCAGTTGCGGGACTGCAGCTGCCAGAGCCTTTTCAATTTTGCCCTGATCGGCGGCGACAAGAGCCGAAACCGTTACCAGCCCCCAAAGCACTGAAAGTTGAATAAATCTCATGTATAACCTCTTAAATAAAGACCTTCTTACTTTGACTCAAAAAACAGCCAAAGTTCATTCTAGGCTCTGGGATGATGCAACGCGTGTAACGACTGCATTCGCTCCTGAGCGACATAGGTGTATATCTGCGTCGTTGACAGACTGCTATGCCCTAATAGCATCTGCACGACCCTTAAGTCCGCGCCATTGTTAACAAGATGGGTTGCAAACGCATGCCGCAAAGTATGCGGACTCAGATTCGTTTGAATACCTAACTGCGCTGCATATACCTTAATACGATGCCAAAATGTTTGCCGCGTCATTTGCTTCGCTCGCGAACTCGGAAACATAATGTCATCAATCTGGTTACCCTCCAACAATTGAGGGCGCGTTTCAACCAGATAGCGATTCAATGTTTCCATTGTTGCCAAAGCAACGGGGACAAGCCGCTCTTTCGACCCCTTACCTACAACCCTTACAAATCCTCGTTCGGAATCATATTGAAAGGTGCGAATCATAACGAGCTCAGAGACGCGCAACCCGGAACTATACATCAAATCAATCATAGCGTAATCACGCTGTCCGATTGCTGTGTTGAGATCCGGCGCGTTCAATAGAGACTCGACTTCTGCCTCACTCAGGGTCGATGGTAACTTCCGACCCAATTTAGGACTTTCGATATTTGAACTCGGATCGATGGAAACCAAACCTTCTCGCTTCAAATAGCGATAAAAACGCTTAATACTGGAGAGACTCCGCGCGATCGATGTAGCCTTTGCACTGTTGGCCAATCGATAAGCCAGATAGGAGTGAATCAATCCCGGGTCTACGCTCAACAAACCCTCGCCAGACTTCTCGGCCAACCATAACTCAAACAACTCAATATCCCGTCGATAGGCCTGCTGAGTGTTTTCACTCAGTCCATGCTCCAGCCAAAGCATGCCAACGAAACGATTGATTATTAAACTACTCTCTTTTGCCAATTGCGCTCTGCACCTTACACTAAGTTTTCGCCTTCACGCCGAACTCGTCTATCCAGTTTGACACTACCTGAAACAAAAAAACCCCGACAATGTCGAGGTTTCTCTTGAATAAAGTGGGAAGCTTCGCTTAGCCCAACTTTTCCTTGATTCGAGCAGCCTTACCACTAAGATCACGCAAGTAGTAAAGCTTCGCTTGACGAACATCACCGCGACGCTTCACTGTAACGCTGTCAATCAACTTACTGAACGTTTGGAACGTACGCTCAACACCAACGCCGTAAGAAATTTTACGCACTGTGAAAGAAGAGTTAAGTCCACGATTACGCTTCGCAATAACGACACCTTCAAACGCCTGCAAACGCTCACGGTTGCCTTCTTTAACTTTAACTTGTACTACAACAGTATCACCTGGGCCAAACTCAGGTACTTCCGCTGTCATTTGCTCAGCTTCTAACGCGCTGATGATGTTGTTCTTGCTGCTCATTTTACACTCCAAAAATTGAGTAAGTCAGGTTATCTCAACCTTACTTACCGATTCACTTCTTCTAAATACTCGTCCAAGAGCTTTCTCTGCTCTCTCGTCAACTCTTTCCCGTCGAGCAAGTCTGGTCGTCGCTCGTACGTTCTTGCAAGCGACTGCATAGCGCGCCACTTGCGAATCTTTTCATGGTCACCAGAAAGCAAAACATCAGGTACTTTCTGTCCATCTAATACTTCCGGGCGCGTATAGTGCGGGCAATCCAACAAACCATCTGCGAACGAATCTTCTTCCGCTGACAACGAGTGCCCCAACACACCATCTACATGACGCGCCACCGAATCCATCAGAACCATTGCCGCAAGCTCTCCGCCGCTCAGCACATAGTCCCCGATAGACACCTCAAGATCGATATGTGATTCAATTACCCGCTCATCAATACCTTCATAACGACCGGCAACACAAATCAACCCGGGCTCCAAAGCCAACTGACGACTCAATGCGTCATCAAGCTTCCGGCCCTGAGGGGAAAGGTAAACAACCTTACCCTCTATATTTTTTTTGCGTTTGAGTTCCGCCTTCGCAAAATCTATCGCATCTCGCAAAGGTTGCACTTTCATAAGCATACCCGGACCACCACCATAGGGACGATCATCCACGGTTCGATGCTTATCTTTCGCAAAATCCCTGGGGTTTGCTATCGAAACCTCAAGCATTCCCGACTCTACCGCTCTGCCAAACACCCCTAACGAAATGAATGGCTTAAACATCTCTGGAAACAGACTAACCAGTCCAAACCACATATGTTTAAAACTCGGGATCCCAGTCCACTACGATCTCTTGTTTTTCAAGATCGACGGATACTACTACCTGCTCCGGCAAATAGGGAATTAACCTTTCTTTACCATCCAGGCTTCCCGGACACTTTCGAACAACGAGCACATCGTTTGAGCCGGTTTCCATCAAATGATGCACCTTACCCAACAACTCGCCGGCGACAGTAACTACCTTCAAACCTTCAAGCTGATGCCAGTAAAAATCATCGCCTTCTAGCTCGGGCAACTGATCGACACTAATGGTTATGTACGAATCAGCAAGCATCTTTGCCTGATCCCTGTCGTTATAACCTTCGATCTGTGCGACCAAACCGTTGCCGTGCACTTTGCTCGAGAGAACATTTACTACCTGCTCCCTACCCTGCTTGCGTAGAGACCACGTTTTATACTTCAGTAAATTCTCTTTTGGCTGAGTATAAGAAAAAACCTTAACCCAACCTTTGACACCATACACTGATGTCACTTTGCCCATAATGGTTTCTGCTGGTGCACTCACCCTACGGGCCTCAATCTTCAATTAAGCAGCTTTCGCAGCTTCTTTGATCAAGCTCTTAACACGATCAGAAACCTGCGCGCCTTGACCAACCCAGTAGTCAACTCGCTCGGAATCAACGCGCAAACGCTCTTCCTGACCACGCGCAACAGGGTTGAAGAAACCTACACGCTCAATGAAACGGCCGTCACGCGAAGAGCGGCTATCTGTCACTGTCAAATGATAAAATGGGCGCTTCTTAGAGCCACCACGTGATAAACGGATTTTAACCATCTTTGCTAATACATCCTGATAAACAGTTTAAAATTGGGCACCAATCACCGCCAAACACAATGAGAGGCACTCGAAAGGGCGCGTATTCTAAAGCAAATATTAGAAATTGAAAACACTAAAATGCTTTTTTACCTAGTTTTTCACTAAAGCATCGCGCCAAGCATCAAAAACGACCGAACGGGCCGCCACCTCCGCCGGGAGGCATCATTCCCTGCATACCTCGCATCATATTCATCATGCCGCCCTTTTTGTTGAATTTCTTCATCATTTTGGCCATCTGCTTATGCTGCTTGAGAAGGCGATTCACATCCTGAATCTGCGTTCCGGAACCCGCCGCGATACGGCGTTTTCGACTATTGTTAATCACATCCGGAAACCGTCGTTCCTTCGACGTCATGGACGATATAATCGCCTCTAGCTGACCAAGGGACCTATCATTTACCTGCGCCTGAGCCGCCTGAGCCATCTGCCCCATTCCAGGGAGCTTATCCAATAAACCGGCAACTCCCCCCATGTTCTTCATCTGCTGCAACTGATCACGAAAATCCTCCAGATCGAAAGTCTTTCCTTTCTTGATTTTCTTCGTAAGCTTCTCAGCCTTTTGCTTGTCGAGTTTGCGCTCAGCATCTTCAATTAGACTCAGCACATCCCCCATTCCAAGTATTCTTGAGGCCAATCGATCGGGATAGAAAGGCTCTAGCGCATCAACTTTTTCACCAACACCGATGAATTTTATTGGCTTACCGGTAATCGCTCGCACAGAAAGAGCCGCACCACCCCTTGCATCACCATCAGCTTTAGTTAATACAACCCCCGTCAATGGCAATGTATCGTTAAAGGCCTTGGCAGTATTCGCTGCATCCTGACCCGTCATGGAATCAACGACAAAAAGAGTCTCAACAGGGTTTACTGCTTTGTGCAGACTGGAGATCTCCTGCATCATTTCCTGATCTATAGCTAAGCGACCAGCGGTATCGATGATGAGAACATCCATAAATTTGAGTTTTGCTTCCGAAATGGCGGCCTCGGCAATATCAATCGGCCTTTGGTCACTCGAACTCGGAAAAAAGCTTGCACCCACTTCACTTGCCAGGGTTTCAAGCTGTTTGATCGCAGCAGGTCTATAGACATCCGCACTAACGACCATAACCTTTTTCTTTTCACGCTCAGCCAGATAACGCGCAAGTTTCGCGACAGATGTTGTTTTACCGGCACCCTGCAAACCAGCCATCAAAACAATCGCCGGCGGCTGAGCATTCAAAGACAGGCCTTCAGACTTTGCGCCCATGACCGCAGTCAATTCGTCGTTTACAATACGAATAAACTCCTGGCCAGGAGATAAGCTTCGCATGACCTCCTGACCAAGCGCACGTGTTCGCACCTGCTCGATAAAGTCTTTAACAACCGGGAGCGCTACATCTGCTTCAAGCAGGGCCATTCGCACTTCACGCAGCGTACCCTTTATATTGTCGTCTGTAAGTTTCGCCTGACCGGTAATTTTCTTAAGGCTTTCGGAAAGCCTGTCGCTAAGATTCTCAAACATGTCGTATTGCTCTGAAGATTATTGCCAAGTAGTTGCAAACAGAGCATTATAACGAGTATCTGAATTAATGAAATCGAAAGTGTTTCACTCAAAGGGTTAAATGAACGCAACCTTGTTAGCATTCACATCCATTGGACTCTATGGATTGGGCGCTGTTTACGAAGCGATTACAAGCTTGAAATCCAATCGATCGCAAAACGCGCTCCCTCTACTGAGCGGCATTTTTGCAGCAAGCCTGCAGATTCTTCTCCTGATCACAAACACCAGCTCAGAATCAATTGACCATTTCAGCCTTGTAAACAGCGCTGTACTGATTACTTGCATTGCGGTCGCTCTTTTTGTGTTATTTTCTTTTAAATATCCAATCCAGAGCATGTTGTTATTTGTCTACCCGGCAGCCATGGTAAGTATCGCTGCGTTTTTGCTAAGCGACCCAGCATACAGCGACACCACCTTTAATACCGGAATCCTGATTCATATCACACTATCCATACTCGCATACTGTGTACTCTCATTAGCGGCGATCCAGGCGATTTTGGTCGTGTATCGCAACAAATACCTTAAACAACATCACAAGCAAGGCTGGATAGACAGGCTACCTCCGTTACTTGTGATGGAAAGTATTTTATTTGATTTGCTAAAAGCAGGAACAGCCCTTCTCGCAGCAGCAATTATCGCCGGCTTTGTTTTTATTGATAATCTCTTCGCGCAACATCTGGCACACAAGACATTCTTCTCACTTATTGCATTTGCGCTATATACCGCCCTGCTTGTAGGGCGCGAAATAAAAGGTTGGCGAGGATCCATGGCGGCATCGCTGACACTCTGGGCGACAGCATCTCTTATGCTTGGTTTCTTTGGTACCAAGTTCGTACTGGAAGCAATCCTTTAAACTTTCGATACTCAGGACATCACACACAGTGGACGACACCTCGCTAACCTGGCTGTTTGGCTCTTTAGCATTTCTCATCATCCTTTCCGGCTTCTTCTCAAGCTCGGAAACAGGAATGCTTTCTCTGAACAAGTATCGACTAAAACACCTTCGAAAACAGGGTCACCAGGGCGCTCGAAAAGCAAGCGAACTGCTCGCCCGGACCGACCAACTAATCAGCGTCATATTAATTGGCAACAACTTTGTAAACATCCTCGCCTCATCGATTGCGACGTTGATCGCTATCCGCTTATGGGGAGATGCGGGCATTGCAATTGCTACCGCCCTTCTGACGCTCGTCATTCTGATTTTTGCTGAAATAACGCCCAAGACCTACGCCGCCTATCACCCGGAAAAAATCGCTTTCGCGGCTGCACATATATTGACACCGCTTTTGAAGATTCTTTACCCGGCGGTCTGGTCGATAAACCTGGTTACAAGCCGCCTGCTCAAATTGCTGGGCATCGACACAACGAAACAAAACGAGAGTTACATAAGTCGTGAAGAACTTAAAACCCTGGTTGCAGAAGCCAAAGGCATGATTCCGCGAACACACCAGGACATGCTGATTAGCATCCTTGACCTCGAAAAAGTGACAGTGAACGATATCATGGTGCCCAAAAGTGAGATCGTTGGACTGAATATCGATGACAGTTTTGATGATCTGATAGATCAGGTTAAGCGATCTCAACACACTCGCCTGCCAGTTTTTAAGGGCAACATAAACAACATCATCGGCGTACTCCATCTGAGAAACATAACCCGCGTCATATCAACACAGGAACCGAACAAGGCGACGCTTCTTCAGGTCTGCCGGGAACCTTATTTTATCCCTGAAAGCACCCCTCTAAACCAGCAACTACTCCAATTTCAAAAGGAAAAAAGACGGATAGGAATTGTTGTCGATGAGTATGGCGATGTTCTTGGTCTGGCGACGATGGAAGACATCCTCGAGGAAATTGTTGGAGAGTTTACAACCGACTATTCAACATCAAGTGGCTCCGACATCATCGCTCAAGAAGATGGAAGCTACCTGATCGATGGTTCCACCACGATCAGGTCGATTAACAAGACTCTGAAATGGTCGCTCCCCACAAATGGCCCTAAAACCTTAAACGGGCTGATCATTGAAGAACTCGAATTCATCCCCGACCTGCCTTTGAGCCTCGAAATAAAAGGCTATAAATTGGAAGTACGCCAAGTTAAAGAAAATATTATTAAAACGGTTCGAGCTTTCAAGAAAAATAAAGGCAAACAGAAGGCTCAAAAATAGCCCTCTTACTGCCTATTTATTGCCAATGACGAGCAATCAGCGTAAATTTAACCTTACAGATGTGTAAGTGAACGTTTTGTCACTAACAC
>DAITOW010000109.1:0-8326 GCA_036833965.1 Oleiphilaceae bacterium | reverse complement strand
AGGCCTTCTCGACCGTTACGCTCTAAGGGCAATACCTGCCATCCCGGATATCACAGGCATCCCAACCATCGTCGATGCTTCGGTACGCGAAAATCATTCGGACTACGCTTACCTTGATGTAGGTGAACCCGACCAACTTCTAAAAATCAAACGCAGTTTGTTCAACGAAATGCTGACCAAAGCGCAGCAAAACAGTTTCACGCGCCGCATCTCTGAAATCGAACCGCACAATGAAGCTGAAAAGGATCGCGAGGAGATCGTTCAAGCCATTGAAAAGTTTACCTCGCTCAGAATCAAACAAAGGATTGAAGATACGCTTGAGTTGCCACCCTTGCCCCAAAGCGCTCAGGACATCATTCGCTTAAGGGCAGATCCTGACGCCAACAGCGACGAGCTTTCAACCATCGTTGAAAAAGATCCAAGCCTTGCTGCACAAGTCGTCAGTTGGGCTGCAAGCTCGTTTTATAGCGCTCCGGGGAATGTAAGATCTGTGCATGACGCCGTTATAAGGGTTCTGGGTTTTGACCTGGTGATGAACCTGTCTATGGGTCTTTCCCTGGGAAAAACCCTGAATCTGCCCGACAATGAACCGGAAGGTTTTACCCCTTATTGGCAAAAAGCTCTATGGATGGCTATTGGCACCACGGCGATTATTAGCAAAATAGAGCCTTCCTATCGCCCAAGTTTTGGACTGGCCTATTTGTCAGGCTTGCTGCATAACTTCGGCTACCTGGTGCTAGCGCATGTCTTTCCGCCACACCACTCGCTGATTTGCCGTTATAGAGAAGCAAACCCGCACGTCGATCCTTCGTTAATCGAAGCCTACTGTTTGGACATTACCAGCGAACAGGTTGGTGCAACCCTAATGAACGTGTGGTCGCTGCCCGAGCAAGTTGTCTCGGCTATTCGCCACCAAAAAAATCCGGAGTTCGGAGGCGAGTTTTGCCAGTATGCAAAAATCCTTCATCTCACCCAATATATGCTTGGCAAACTTGGTGTGATCCCCCAAACCATCAACACGCCTCCGGTCGCAATCTTTGACTACTTCGGGATATCCGAAGAAACTGCAACCAACGCGCTTATGCCTTTGGTTGAGGCGCCAGAAGATATCATCGGAATGGCGAAGATGATGAACGGCTAGGAAGCTTTCCAGTTTGCCAACGCAGCATATTGACCAAGGCTCAAGTTCTCGGGTCGTAAGCCTGGATCGATATCCAACTCTGCCAGAGCTTCCAGATCAATCACACCTGCCAAGGCATTACGAAGCGTCTTCCTTCGTTTGGTGAATGCGGTCTTCACTATAGATTGTAGGCGCTCGATGGATTCCACCGGATGCGGGAGCTGCGCATGCGGAACCAGGCGAACAATGGCCGACTCTACTTTAGGGGCTGGCTCAAAGGCCTCAGGACCAACAATAAACAGTGGCTGCACCCTGCAATAATACTGCGTCATAATGCCGAGGCGCCCGTAATGTGATTGCCCTGGCATCGCAGCCATCCGCTCCACCACTTCCTTTTGCAACATAAAGTGCATGTCTTTGAGATGCTTGATATTGCTTAACAAATGAAAGATCAGAGGCGTTGAAATGTTGTAAGGCAGGTTCCCCACTACACGCAAGGGATGCTCTTCATCCGCCAACGCATTGAAATCAAATTTCAGAGCGTCCGCCTCATGGATATTGAAATCCGGATAATTAAAGAATTTGGTGCGCAAAACCGGAATCAAATCCCGATCAAGCTCGACAACCTGCAACTTGCCTTCCAGTTCATCCAGCAAATGTTCGGTCAAGGCACCTAAACCCGGTCCAATCTCAACCATGCGATCGCCTGGTCTGGGATTAATACCGCTCACTATTCGGGCAATCACGGCATCATCACTCAAAAAGTTTTGCCCAAAACGCTTTCGCGCCTGATGCCCTGCCGTTTTACTGCTCTTTGCCATGCTGGTCGCCTTTAGAAATGAACGAATTAAACCTTAGATTGGAATTACAAAAATGGAAGCCTAGCTAACAAGTTACGATCGCACCTTCGCCATATCGTTGGCCATATCAATAGCCAGAGAGACCGCAGCCTTAAAACTTCCAACATCAATATTGCCGGTACGCGCCAGATCGAGCGCTGTACCGTGATCTACCGAGGTTCGAATCATGGGCAAACCCAGCGTAATATTGACCGACTCACCAAAGCCCGCATACTTCAGAACAGGCAGTCCCTGATCATGGTACATGGCCAGAACTGCATCCGCGCCATCCAGATACTTTGGTGTAAAGAGCGTATCTGCGGGGAGCGGGCCAATCAAAGAAACATCTTTCTGCTGATAGGTCTCCATCACAGGCTCAATGACATCAATTTCTTCCCGCCCCATATGGCCTCCCTCACCCGCATGCGGATTCAAGCCAGCGACTAAAATTCGCGGTGCAGGGATCGCAAACTTGCTCTTCATATCCGCAATTAGAATATCGATGACCTGCTTCAGGGAATCCCGCGTTATCGAGGCTGAAACGTCTTTTAATGGTAAGTGAGTGCTCGCAAGTGCGACTCGCATTTTACGGTTCGCCAACATCATGACTACTTTGTCGACACCACATTTATGCTGCAAGTATTCAGTGTGCCCGGAAAAGGCCACCCCCGCTTCATTGATTACTCCCTTATGAACCGGGCCGGTAACCAGCGCTGAAAAATCCCCGTTCAGGCAGCCGTTGATTGCTGCGTCAAGCGTACGAAGGACATAACTCGCATTGGCAGCATCCAAATGCCCGGCCCTGACAGGCGCATTGAGCTTAATCGGATGCACCAGCGCCTCTCCTGGCTTCAGGGTTGCACCCGCATAGGTCGTATAATCAATCGCAGAGAAAGGCCGTCCCAACTGCTTTGCGGTCTCCTCTAGCAGATCCGGATCCGCAACAAAAACGAGGGGAATTGGCCATGATTGCTGCGCGAGCATAATGGCAAGATCGGGGCCGATTCCTGCCGGCTCTCCCGGGGTAATTGCTAGCGGTAGGGGTTTAGCCAACTAACTCGACTCCTCTATCTTGTACTTTTCGTCCTTGATCCGGATATAGGCTTCAGACTTCAACTCTTGTAACCAGAGCACGAGTTCTTCTTCAAACTTGCGGCGATAGATGACCTGTCGTGCCTGATTTGCCTGCACCATCGCACCGATATCCTGCTGACGAGACTCAAGGACTTGCAAAATATGCCAGCCATAGGGTGAACGAAAAGGTGGGCTCGTTTCGCCAACAGCAGTTTGAAGCATGACTTCTTCGAACTCGGGAACCATCTGGCCCGGACTTACCCAATCAAGATCACCGCCATCAATTGCTGAAACAGGATCATCAGAGTTAGATCGTGCCAACTCGGCAAAATCATCACCATTGGAAATCCGGTCATAAAGCTTGTCGACAATTTCTTTCGCCTGTCGATCACTGCGTATTTCACTCGGTGCAATCAGGATATGGCGAGCACGACGCTGTTCGACCCACTGCTCGGAACCTCCCCGCTTCTGCAGGGCAGTAATAATGTGGAAACCACTGGTTGAGCGAATTAAGCCTGAGGGCTCACCAACCGCCAAATTAGGCAATACATCCGATGCAATAGAAGGCAACTCGTTCTCTTTACGCCAACCAATCACACCACCATTCAAGGCCTGACGACCATCTGAACGCGCAACCGCCATTTGTTGGAAGTCTGCACCGGCCTTAAGTTCATTCAATACGGCTTCGGCTTTCTCTAATGCTTCCTGCTCCTGATCCGGATTGGCGTTTTCGGGAACAGAAATCAGAATATGCCCGAGGTAGTACTCCACTCCGGAACGCTCTCGCCCCTCTTTTGAATCCAAAAAGTTATTAATCTCCTGCTCGGACACCCGAACCCTTCGATCAACTTCCCGCTGCTGAATCCGGGTTACAACCATTTCGCGGCGAATCTGTTCACGCGCTGCCGTATACGTATCGCCCTCAGCTGCCAACTGTTGCTGAAACTGCTGTAAAGTCAGGCCATTCGATTTGGCAATATTCACGAGCGTTTCATTTAGCTGCGTATCACTGATACGAATCCCTGCCCGCTCCGCAAGTTGCAACTGAATGCTTTCAACAATCAACTGATCAAGCACCCGCTGTTTCATCAAATCTTCTGGCGGCATGCGCGTACCCTGCTGTTGCAAGCGCCCGGTAATCTGACGCAAACGCTGCCTAACCTCTGACTCCATCACTATGTCGTCATTCACAATCGCAATGACACGATCAAGCAAGACTGATTCTGCAGCATGGGAAACACTGGCAAACTGCATCAGAAACAGCGCTATCAAAGCAAACGACCTTACTGAGACCGTTTGGTACTTATGGGACATGATTTCTACCTTAATTAATTTCTTCTTCACGACGCTGGTAGCCGGGAATCAGGCTATCCATCTTCGAATCACTCAAACCGAACCCGCCTAGGCCTCTCAACTGAAAGCGAAACAGGATTGCGTTATCCATTTCACTGGTATCCGTCAAATAGCGCTGGGCAAGAACCTGAACTCGCCAACAGCAACTGGAGTATTCCATACCTGCCAGGGTACCAATGGTTCTATTTTCATCCAACGCATAACGCCACTGTCCAAGTGCACTAAATTCTGCGCTGATAGGGTAAATCAGGGATGCGTCACTTTGTTCGATCTCTCCCCTGCGAAAACGGTGCGCCATATTGATAACACTTTGACTGTTCGGGCTTTGATAGGAAAGACTACTTACGCTCTCTTCTGTCTCGTTTTTGCTGGCATCCCACAAGTTGGAAAACCGCATGGTCCAAAAATGATCCGGTCGCACTGTCACCTCTGATGCCAACAAGGATTCTCCATCCAGTATGCGCTGATTCTGCGCCGATGAGACTTTGCGCTTTTCAAACTGGCTGACCTGTCCAAGGCTAACACTCAACACATCCAGACCACGATCCCAGTCGGTATAGCGACTTGTCAAACTCAGCGTCAGACGATTTTCATCACTGACTCTGTCACCACCGGTAAAACGGTTCGCCCGGAACAAGTTGTCGTAGTTGAAGCTCGGGATCGAAGAGTCAAAATTTGGCAGGCTGCTCTGATCTACATAATCGCTGTAAACATAATACAACCTGGGTTCCAGACTATTTGTGTAGCTGTCAGGCAAGAGTCCGGGAGTGCGGTCAAAAGCCATACCCGCATCAAACTCAAAGACAGGAATCGTTCGACCCGCATGCTTCTCGCTTTTTTGACTCCAGTCCTCCAGATAATAATCCGTGTGATCAATGCTTACACTCGGCTTGGCGTGAGCAAAACTGTTACGCCATGGAACGGATACCGTCGGGCGATGTCTGGCTCGCGAGCCCCGCACCAACTCGTCGCCGACCAGCTGATCCTGATCCCGATAAAAATAGACATACTGGCTTTCCCAATCGACATCCAGATTATTGTATGGTTGATAAAACGAGAGGTTAAGCTCTGGCAGGCGCTGATAGGACTGCTCAGAGGGCAAGGTCGTTGCACTCAGTGATTTATATTGCTGGAACAGTGCTTCAAATTGATACCGCTCACCGATGTGGCGAACGGACAAACGGCGATCAAGCATATCCTTGCTCGCAATCTGCAAGCCCTGATCAAGGTCATCGAGATAATCATCATCACTGATCTGGGTGTAGTTCAGATAACCGATGGTGTCGGTGTACAGTGTATCAAGCGCCCAATCCTGTTCGACATTAAAACCCCAGCGCTGGCCTTTTTCATCGAGGTTACCCAGCCCGACCTGTTCCTTTCGGTACGCTTTATCCTCATCGATATAGCCGCCAGAGTAGCGCGCCTCGTGAAGAGTACCCTTGTAACGAAACTCCGCCTCTTCATGCCAGCCTCTTCCGCCAATCCAGTTAGGCGTAATGGTCGCATCATAATTTGGCGCCAAATTCAGATAGTAAGGAGTGGATACATACAGGCCTGATCCGACATTGGAAGTCCCTATGGTCGGATAGAGAAATCCGGACTTTCGTCGGTCATCGATTGGGAACGAGAACCAGGGAACATAAAGTACCGGCACATCGAGAATATTAAACCGCGCGTGACTAGCCGTTCCCACACCTTCTTCCTGATCGAGTTCGATCTCGGAAGCCCTGAATGACCAATCAGGAACCTCGTCCTGACAGGTCGTAAATGTGCCTTCGCTGATTTTCAGATGCAGCTCATCGCTCTGATCAATCAGCTTCGCTCCCCCCCTCAAGCCTGTTTCAGGCTCGATAAACTGGGCGTTATGAAGTCGCGCACTCCCTTTGTTCAAATTGACTTCGGCAGAATCACTCGTCATGTGCATTTGAGGACCCTGAATAACAATACCACCCTCAAGTGCTGCCTCATTTCTGGACTGATCTATTACCGCACTATCACTGCGTGCGTAATAACCCTCTTTGAGGATCTCAACCTGCCCCTCAAGTTCGAGACGGTTGTTCTCTCGATATTCAACAAAATCTGCATGAACGGTTACTGTAGGATCAATATCCAGAGTTTTTCCATCATGCGCCGATGATGTTTTATAGAGAACTGGCAATTCTGGCTTTCTGCACGCACCTGCAGGATCGTCTTCCGCCGGATTTTCCGCATAAACTGCCGAACTCGCGAACAGCGATATCGACATCACGAAGCAAGATTGCTTCAACTTACGGAACATGCATAACCTCAAGCAGAATCAGGGTAATTTCGAAGGGGATAGGAATTTCGCAAATGATAAACTCTGGCACCTTTGATGTCATTTAACTTTTTGATTAGGATGCTGCGCTTGAAGCCTAACTTTAGCGCAAAAAAAGCAAATAACACGCGCCTTACGGAACCACCTTTCATGCCAAATAGAACAGAGCAGTTATGCAACTGGTTGAGCTCCCATCTTCCGGAAAACGAAGAGCATAAACCAAGCCTCGAAAGCGTTGCCGGAGACGCGAGTTTTCGACGCTATTTTCGAGTGAAGAATGCGCATAGTAAATCATTCATTGTGATGGATGCACCTCCCGAAAAAGAAGACTGTCATCCCTTTGTTCAGATTACAGAAGCGTGGAGAGCTCAGGGCGTTCGTCTTCCCGAGATATTTGCCAAAGATCTGGATCAAGGGTTTCTCATCCTTGAGGATTTTGGTGACACCTTACTGTTTCAAACGGTCGACAATAAAGACACAGACGTTCAACGCAAGATTTATACAAGCGCTATTCAGTCTCTTAACGAAATTCAAGCGCTTTCAGGGGCTCAAGAGCTTCCTCCCTATAATCGCGCGCTACTGTTGCGAGAACTTGAGTTATTAACCGACTGGCTCATTGCGAAAGCCCTTAACATCACTCTCAATCGCAATGAGCAGGAAGTCATCTCCGCGGCCTTCGAGCTTCTGATTGATAATGCGCTGTCACAACCAAAGTGTGCGGTCCATAGGGATTATCATTCACGAAACCTGATGGCTCTGCCGACCGGCGACATCGGAATCATTGATTTTCAGGATGCAGTTTACGGCCCTGCCACTTACGATTTGGTGTCATTGCTTCGCGACTGTTATATCCAACTCGACAAATCACTCGTGACAGAACTCTGCCTGCTCTACAGGCAAGCCTCTCCAATCAGGCAAATCCGGGAAATGGAGGAAAGTACGTTCCTGAAGCAATTTGATCTGATGGGCATTCAACGCCATATGAAGGCAGCCGGTATTTTTGCACGGTTGGCATTGCGTGATGGTAAGTTCGGTTATCTGAATGATATACCGAGAACCTTTAACTACATCCTTGAAAACAGCGAACGCTACGAAGAACTCAAAGAGCTCCACGTCTTGCTTAAGAGCAGAATTGAACAACCCATGCTGGATTTCGTGAAAGCACAGCAAGGTAAAAACACACCATGAGAGCAATGATTTTGGCTGCAGGCCTCGGATCGAGAATGCGCCCTCTTACGGACCACTGCCCTAAACCTCTACTGAAGGTTGCCGGTAAAGCGCTGATAGATTTTCACCTGGAGCGTCTTGAAACGCTTGGAATTGAGCAAGTGGCGATCAATACCCATTGGCTTCCTGATCTGATCGTTGAACACATAAATCAAAACTGGCGACAACGACTTAACATCGACATTTATCAGGAGGACATCCTGCTGGAAACCGCCGGAGGTATCGTCAACGCCTTGAGCAGCTTGGAAGATGACAACGCCCCCTTCCTTTTAATCAACGGCGATGTCTATTTCGAAGAAGAATTAAAACCATGGCTGGAGCAAGTACAGCAACAGGATTGCCACGCTCCAGCCCACTTGCTTTTGTGCAAAAACCCTATACACAACCAGGATGGCGATTTCGATATCGATAGCAAGC
>DAITOW010000108.1:0-8374 GCA_036833965.1 Oleiphilaceae bacterium | reverse complement strand
AGTATGACTCCGCCAGAATGGCGGATCTTCTTCGTGCCGGCCAGGATGTAGAACTCACAGACAATGCGGAAGACGCAGACATCTTGTTGCTTAACACCTGTTCAATCCGCGAAAAAGCGCAGGAAAAGGTATTTCATCAACTAGGTCGCTGGAAAAAACTCAAGGACTCAAACCCGGACCTAACAATTGGTGTTGGTGGCTGCGTCGCAAGTCAGGAAGGTGAAGCCATTCGGGATCGCGCCCCCTTCGTAGACGTAGTGTTCGGCCCGCAAACCCTTCACCGTTTACCAGAAATGATTGATGCATCAAAGACTTCGGACGTCGGCGTCATCGATATCAGCTTTCCTGAAGTTGAAAAATTCGATCATCTGCCTGCCCCCGGCGTTGAAGGCCCTTCAGCGTTCGTATCTATTATGGAAGGTTGCAGCAAGTACTGTACGTTCTGTGTTGTACCCTACACCCGAGGTGAAGAAGTTAGCCGACCTGTAGATGACGTGATTGCAGAGATTGTGCACCTCGCCGCACAAGGCGTTCGGGAAGTAAATCTACTCGGCCAAAACGTAAATGCTTATCAAGGCCGAACTCATGACGACGATTCGATGGATCTCGCTGAGCTGATTACCTTAATCGCAGCCATCGACGGGATTGATCGAATTCGTTACACCACTTCGCATCCGGTAGAATTTTCCGACGCCCTGATTGATGTCTATGCCACGGTTCCCGAGTTGGTCAGTCATCTCCATCTTCCCGTTCAAAGTGGCTCTGACCGCATTCTTGCGGCGATGAAGCGCGGTCATACCGCACTTGAGTACAAGTCAAAGTTGCGACGTTTGCGCAAAATTCGTCCGGACATAAGTTTGTCATCGGACTTTATCATAGGCTTTCCCGGCGAATCGGAAAAAGACTTTGAAGACACGATGAAGCTGATCAATGAGATAGGCTTTGATACCTCGTTCAGTTTTATCTACAGCGCGCGTCCTGGCACGCCAGCGGCAGACCTGAAGGACGACACTCCAGAAGAGGTTAAAAAGCAACGCCTGCATATCTTGCAGCAACGTATCACACAAAGTGCGCATGAGATCAGTCGCCGAATGGTTGGGACCCGGCAGCGTATCCTTGTAACCGGTTTTTCCAAGAAAGATCCAGGAGAATTGCAAGGCCGCACGGAAAACAATCGGGTCGTAAATTTCAAAGCGAATCAGGATCGACGCGATGCAGCCTTAATTGGCCGTTTCATCGACGTAAATATCGTTGATGCATATCCAAATTCATTGCGTGGTGAGCGCGTTGATAATAATGACTACTAAGCCAGATCAACCAGCTCGCGATCAATCAAGACGTAGTGTAAAGCTCACCCCTGAGGATAATCAGCGCCTCGCACTACTTTGCGGTCCATTTGATGAAAACATCAAATACCTGGAAAAGCGCTTGTTGGTCGAAATTAATCGTCGTGGCTCCATGTTCAATATTCGCTCAGATGACGATGACCGAGTACAGGCCGCGGCCAACATCCTCAAATATCTCTATCGCGATACGGAGCATCAGCAGGATGTTAATCTCGAAAGCGTCCAGCTATACATTCAGGAAGCCTCGCAAGATGTTGCGACCTCCCAACCGGTCGAGGATTATCACGCCGTTATAAAAACGCCGAAACTCCAGGTAAAGGCACGCAATCAGAACCAGATCCTTTATTTACAGCGCGTAAAACAGCACGACATTAATTTTGGTATTGGTCCGGCAGGCACGGGCAAAACCTACCTTGCGGTGGCATGCGCCGTGGAAGCCCTTCAAAAAGAAGAGGTCAAGCGCATACTACTTGTTCGCCCAGCAGTGGAAGCTGGCGAAAAACTTGGCTTCTTACCGGGAGATCTTGCTCAAAAGGTCGACCCCTATTTGCGCCCCTTATATGACGCCCTTTATGACATGCTCGGCTTTGAGCAGGTTGCACGCCTGATCGAGAAGAACGTCATTGAAATTGCGCCACTCGCCTTTATGCGCGGCCGAACCCTGAACAACGCCTTTATCATTCTTGATGAAAGCCAGAATACGACACCAGAACAAATGAAAATGTTCCTGACTCGCATAGGTTTTGGTTCCACCGCGGTGATCACCGGAGACATTACGCAAACAGACTTGCCCAAAGGGGCAAAATCAGGATTGGCCCAGTGCATGGAGATTCTTGAAGGCGTCCCTGGTATCAGCGTGACGCAATTCAACTCAAAGGACGTTGTCCGGCACCCCCTGGTACAGCGCATCGTCGAGGCCTATGACCGCTTTGATCTCAAAGGCACAGACAATGGCTAGCATCGATCTTGATCTGCAAATTGCTACCGAGCTGAACGACCTTCCTACGCGCGAGCAGCTGAATGACTGGGCGCTCGCCGCACTTGGTCACTCCGACAGGCATTTCGAGGTGACGATCCGCATTGTAGATGAGGCCGAGATACAGGATTTGAACGCGACCTATCGAGGTAAAGACAAGCCGACCAACGTTCTATCCTTTCCTTTCGAGGTCCCGGACCATGTTGAACTCGACTTATTGGGCGACCTAGTGATCTGCGCCCAAGTGGTCCGCGAAGAAGCGAACGAACAGCACAAAGACGAAACAGCGCATTGGGCGCATATGACAATTCATGGCATACTCCATTTGCTGGGTTATGACCACATTGAAGATATTGAGGCTGAAGAGATGGAAGGACTTGAAATCAAGATTCTTCATGATTTAGGCTACCCAAACCCCTATTTGCAAGAGGCAAACTAGTTCACCCAATGAACGATGACACACCGAGTAGCGAGCCGGCTTCGAAAAGCTGGCTCGAACGTATCTCACAGGTTTTTTCAGACCAACCCAACGACATTGATGAGTTGCTTGATATTTTAAGGGAATCAGAGCAGAGAAATGTGCTCGATGGCGATGCCCTAAGCATCATCGAAGGTGCTATACAAGTCACCAAGATGCAAGCGCGCGAAGTAATGATCCCCCGTTCTCAAATGATCACCGTCAAAGCAAGCGCAGATCCTGAAGAATATATCGCAGAGATTATCGAATCCGCTCACTCCCGCTTCCCTGTTTTCGGGGAATCCGAGGATGAGCTTGAGGGTATTTTGCTGGCAAAAGATCTTTTACCACTAGCTCTCAAAGGTGAACTCAAACGCAACGCAGTCATGGAACTGCTCCGCCCTGCTTCAAAGATCCCTGAAAGCAAGCGACTGAATGAGCTGCTTAAGGACTTTAAGCGCAATCGCAACCACATGGCGATCGTGATTGACGAGTACGGAGTACCTTCGGGCTTGGTCACCATCGAAGACGTGCTGGAACAAATCGTCGGTGAGATTGAAGACGAGCACGATATTGAAGAAGAGACCAATATCAAAAAACTCAGTGAGCGCGAGTTTACCGTCAAAGCTCTTACAACCATCGAAGAGTTTAACGAATACTTTGAAACTCAGGTTCCTGATGCAGATTTCGATACCATCGGCGGCTATGCCATCAAACATTTCGGCCGCCTGCCTAATCGCGGCGATTCCACGAAGTTTGAGGGCTTTAAGGTAACCGTGTTGAATGCCGACAGCCGGACTGTCCGCTTATTGAAGTTCGAAAAGCTGGAAGCAAAATAAACACCATGCCGGTCCGGATACACCGGATCGGCATCTCCCTCAAAAACAAAGAAAGTTAAAGAGGACGGCATGCGGGGTACGGCTTTCAAATCATTCGCCATTTTTCTGGCCGGAGCTCTTCAGACCCTCGCACTAAGCCCTTATGATTTCTGGGTAGCAAGCATCGGCTCGCTAATGCTATTCCTTTGGCTCACTGATGCGCTTAACCCCAAGTCGCAACTAGAACCGCGCTCAGCATTTGTTTATGGCTGGCTGCTAGGCTTCGGTCTTTTCGCTTCGGGCGCATCATGGGTTTACGTAAGCATCAACACCTATGGCAATGCCCCGCCCGCACTTGCAGGATTTCTTACTCTTTTATTTGTCGCCAGCCTCGGGCTATTCCACGGCCTCATGCTTTGGGTATACGCACATCTCAAGAGCCAAAGCATGCCTTTCAACGCACTATTGTTTTCTGCAATTTGGGTAGGAAACGATTTGTTCCGAAGCGTATTCCTTACAGGCTTTCCCTGGTTATTTATTGGTGATTCCCAGTTGGATGGCCCCCTTGCCGGGTGGCTTCCGGTTATCGGATCATACGGTATAACATTAATCCTTTGTCTAAGTTCCGCAAGCATTGCAGCCGCCAATCACTCCAAGACAACGAAAGCATGGCTTATGACGCTATGCGTGTTGTTTCTACTGTGGGTCCCGGGAATCTTACTACAACAAAAACAATGGACAACGCCAAGCGGGCAAATCCAAGAGGTTGCCTTATTGCAGCTGAATATCCCGCAAGAAGATAAATGGAAGCGGAGCCAGCGCCCAAAAACAATCGCCCTGCTTCAAGAGATGAGCGACCAACACAGTAACAAAGACGTTATTTTTTGGCCCGAGACGGCATTGCCGGTTCTCTACAACTCTGCGGGACCGCTATTGCAGCAGTTTGGCGGTATCGCTGAGAAAAACAATGCGAGCATAGTGACTGGCATTCCCTATCGCGGCTTTGACGCAAAAACCAAGGAAACCGTCATGCATAACAGCGTTATCGCCATAGGTAACGCGCAGGGTATTTACCACAAGCAAAAGCTCGTTCCCTTCGGCGAATACGTCCCTCTTCAGGATGTGCTTCGCGGCCTCATCGCCTTTTTTGACCTACCAATGTCTGATTTTCGAAAAGGCGCAGAGGATCAGCCCTTGCTGAGTGTAAACGGTTTCAGAGTATCCCCGTTCATATGCTACGAAGTTGTCTATCCTGACTTTGTAGCCAGAAGAGCACAAACCGCCGACTATCTCTTAACAATTAGCAATGACGCCTGGTTTGGCGCATCGATAGGCCCACTGCAACACTTGCAACTCGCCCGAATCCGGGCAGCTGAAAACGGACGTTTCATGGTGCGTGCGACCAATAATGGCGTTACCGCCATCATTGACGACCAAGGTCGAATTACAAGCCAAATCCCCCAGTTTACCCAGGCAACACTCGAAGGCACTGTCGAAATATTCCAAGGCCAAACACCTTTCACAAAAATCGGTTCAATTCCCGTTCAGATTTTCTGCGGCGCAATTGCGATAATCGCTTTATTCCGGCGCATCAAGGCAAAATCGACGCCAGCGTAATAATAATCCGAACAGCGTCACTTCATCGCACCCCGATTAGCAAGGAATGATGCTCGTAATAGCTACACGCCTCACCAAAACTAAGATAAACTATGCGGCCAATTTTTTACGCGGGCGTACAATTAGAACCCGCGCAGTACAGCGAAGTTAAGAAGATATATGCAAGAACAATACTCTCCAAAAGACATCGAACAAACCGCGCGCGAATACTGGGAGCAGAACGATAGTTTTGCTGTTACTGAAGATCCCGGTAAAGAAAAGTACTACTGCCTATCCATGTTCCCTTACCCAAGCGGCAAGCTTCACATGGGGCACGTTCGAAACTATACGATTGGAGATGTTGTCTCCCGTTACCAACGCATGCTTGGCAAGAATGTTATGCAACCGATGGGTTGGGATGCTTTTGGACTTCCCGCTGAAAACGCGGCAATCAAAAACGGGGTCGCCCCAGCGAAGTGGACTTACGAAAACATAGAATACATGAAGAGCCAACTAAAGCAGCTTGGCTTTGGTTATGACTGGAATCGCGAACTGGCTACTTGCCGCCCTGAATATTACAAATGGGAACAATGGTTCTTCACCAAGCTTTACGAGAAGGGCTTGGTCTACAAGAAAAATGCAACTGTAAACTGGGACCCTGTCGATCAGACTGTTCTGGCGAACGAACAGGTTGTTGATGGCCGGGGTTGGCGTTCAGGCGCCATTGTAGAACGAAAGGAAATTCCGCAATGGTTTATCAAGATTACAGATTATGCCGAGGAGTTGCTTAACGACCTAGATCAGTTGGACGAATGGCCCGAGCAGGTCAAAACGATGCAGCGAAACTGGATCGGCCGCTCTGAAGGTCTCGAGTTCTCTTTTAAAATCAAAGACTCGGACGATTCACTGAGCGTTTATACAACGCGCCCCGACACAATAATGGGCGTAACGTATGTCGCTGTTGCGGCACAACACCCGCTCGCACTTGCCGGCGCACAGAAGAATACTGACCTACGCGCATTTATCGAAGACTGCAAAAAGAACAAAGTCGCCGAAGCCGACATGGCCACAATGAAGAAGCAAGGCCTTCCGACCGGATTCAAGGCTATTCATCCCATTACCGGTGAAGAAGTGCCTGTCTGGGCTGCAAACTTTGTTTTAATGGATTACGGTTCAGGCGCAGTTATGTCTGTGCCTGGCCACGATGAGCGCGACCACGAATTCGCGAAGGCGTACAAACTTCCAATTAAGCAAGTCATAGCATCTGTCGATGGACAAGATCTCGATATCCATGAGCACGCGTTTACCGATAAGGGCCTGCTTGTAAATTCAGGCGAATTTACAGGTCTTAGTTCAGAAGAAGCCTTTGAAGCGATTGCCAAACGGTTTGAAGACGCAGGCATCGGCAGTCGACAAGTCAACTACCGCTTGCGCGACTGGGGTGTCTCACGCCAGCGCTATTGGGGCGCACCAATCCCGATGAAATATCTGGAAGACGGCACCGAAGTGCCCGTCCCTCTTGAAGAGCTTCCGGTGATCCTCCCTGAAAATGTTGAGCTTGATGGCGTTAAGTCCCCAATCAAGAGCGATCCGGAATGGGCGAAAACTTCTCACAATGGACAAACCGCTTTCCGCGAGACCGATACTTTCGACACGTTTATGGAGTCGTCCTGGTATTATGCGCGCTACTGCTCACCTAACAGCGATGAACAGATGCTTGATCCGGAAGCAGCGAACTACTGGCTCCCTGTTGACCAGTATATCGGCGGTATCGAACACGCAATCCTTCACCTTCTTTATGCCCGCTTCTATCACAAATTACTGCGGGACGTTGGCCTTGTTGAAAGCGACGAGCCGTTTAAGCGTTTGCTTTGTCAGGGAATGGTTCTGGCAGAAAGCTTCTATCAGGAAGACGCGCAAGGTGGAAAGATCTGGATATCGCCAATTGAGGTTGATACTCAAACCGACGAGAAAGGCAAGATCACCAAATACGTCAAAAAGAGCGATGGCAGCGAAGTTCATAGCGCCGGCATGAGCAAAATGTCGAAGTCAAAGAACAATGGCATTGATCCGCAAACAATTATTGACCAGTTCGGCGCGGACACCGTTCGCCTGTTTATGATGTTCGCAGCACCACCGGAACAGTCACTTGAGTGGTCGGACAACGCTGTTGAAGGTGCGAATCGTTTTTTGAAGCGTGTCTGGAAGGCAGTCAACGAACACCTAACTAATGGTGGCAAGGCTGAATTAAACATCGATGCGCTCAACGAAGAGCAAAAGGACTTACGCAGAAAAACGCACGAAACGATCAAAAAAGTCAGCGACGATCTTGATCGACGATTAACTTTCAACACGGCAATTGCCGCGGTTATGGAGTTAATGAACAGCGTCAGTAAGTTCGTCGACGTAAGCGAAGAAGGCCGGGCAGTGACCCACGAAGCGCTAGAAGCTGCAACCTTGCTACTTGCACCGATTACCCCGCACATCTGTCACACCTTATGGAAGGCGCTTGGCAATGACAGCGATGTTCTTGGCGCTGCATGGCCACGCCATGATGAGCAGGCAATGGGCAAGACAACTCAGGAGATTGTTGCTCAAGTCAATGGCAAGTTGCGCGCCAAGCTTTCAGTCGCAGCAGACATCAGCAAGGAAGAGATTGAAGCGATCGCGCTCGCAGATGAAAACGTGCAACGCTTTACGGAAGGAAAAACTATTCGTAAAGTAATCGTGGTACCCAACAAACTGGTGAACATTGTTGCAAACTAGGCAAAAGAAACCACATCGCTCGCTAGTCTCCGCATTAGCGAGCGTCACGATTCTTGCCTTGTTGGCACTACAAGGCTGCGGCTTTCATGTTCGTTCAGCCGATCTCGACTCGCTTGGATTTAGCGAAGTCGACCTGAGTTGCGACAAAACCTCATCCTGGGATCTATGTCAGGAACTCGAACGGCAACTCATCAGTCATAAGGTAAACCTTCAAGAGGACGCGGCATACGCACTGCGAGTTTTCGAGATCCGTTCTAAAGAACGTGTATTTACTATCAACCAGGATGCAACCGCTGACGAGTACGAGCTAACGCGCTCATTACAATTCTCGCTTGTCGAAGAGAGCAACCCTGAGGCGCGTTACACCAACGAAATTAGTGCTCGCAGAATTTATCGGCATAGTTCTTCGGAACTA
>DAITOW010000107.1:0-8531 GCA_036833965.1 Oleiphilaceae bacterium | reverse complement strand
ATTTTAGTGCGGCCGAGCCTAATCCTTACGACTACAGCTTTGTGGTGCTAGATCGAAAATAGCTTTTTTGTTTAGAGCATAAGACCAGAGTAGCTATCCGCGTACTCTGGTCTTATGCATTGATGAGCTAGATAGGGTCGATGTGTTAGTCGAGCATATCCAGATTACGGACCCCGCCCTTATCGGCACTCGTTGCAAGCAAAGCATAGGCTTTGAGCGCTGCTGAAACCTTGCGAGGACGATCTTCAAGAGGTTTCCAGGCATCTTTGCCTTTCGCATCCATTGTGGCTCTGCGTGTATTCAGCTCGTCATCACTGAGTTTTACGTTAATGCTTCGTTCAGGGATGTTGATCTCAATGATGTCGCCTTCTTCAATCAGAGCGATCGCGCCACCTGCAGCAGCTTCTGGAGAGCAGTGACCAATAGAAAGGCCTGAGGTGCCCCCGGAGAATCTTCCGTCGGTAAGCAATGCACAGGCTTTTCCAAGCCCCTTGGATTTCAAATAGCTTGTAGGGTAAAGCATTTCCTGCATACCAGGGCCACCTTTAGGGCCTTCGTAACGAATGACCACGACATCGCCTTCAGCAACCTCGTCATTCAAGATGCCTTTGACTGCAGAGTCCTGACTTTCGAAGATCTTGGCCTTGCCAGTGAAAACATGAATGGATTCATCAACACCTGCTGTTTTTACTACGCAACCATCAAGGGCGATATTACCGTAAAGAATTGCCAGACCACCTTCCAGGGAATAAGCATGTTCGATTGAGCGAATGCAGCCCTCTTTTCGGTCTCCATCAAGGCTTGGCCAGCGGGTTGACTGGCTGAACGCTGTTTGCGTTGGAATGCCTGCAGGGCCAGCTTTGAAAAACTCGGCTACTTCAGGGGCATTGTTTTGCATGATATCCCATTTGGCCAGAGCTTCTTTCATTGTCGGCGAGTGCACGGTTGGTGTGTCTGTATGCAAAATACCTGCTCGATCCAGTTCGCCGAGAATCGCCATGATACCGCCAGCGCGATGCACATCTTCAATGTGATATTTCGGAGAGTTTGGCGCCACTTTACATAGCTGTGGAATCCTGCGGCTTAGTTCATCGATGTTTTTCATCGAGAAGTCGAGCTCCGCTTCCTGTGCAGCGGCTAGCAAGTGCAGGATGGTATTGGTTGAGCCGCCCATTGCCACGTCTAGAGCCACAGCGTTTTCAAATGCTTTATGGTTTGCGATGGAGCGAGGTAAAACAGACTCATCGTCTTGTTCGTAATAGCGGCGTGTAATATCTACGATAATATCAGCTGCATCAAGGAACAGTCGTTCGCGATCCGCATGGGTTGCCAGCGTTGTGCCATTGCCGGGTAAAGACAGGCCAATCGCTTCGGTGAGGCAGTTCATCGAGTTTGCGGTAAACATGCCGGAGCAAGAGCCGCAGGTGGGACAAGCGCTTCGCTCATATTCTGCAACTGTTTCATCATCTGCGCTGTCATCTGCCGCAATAACCATCGCATCAACGAGATCCAGTTTATGTTCACTGAGTTTGGTCTTGCCGGCTTCCATCGGCCCGCCAGATACAAAAACCACTGGAATGTTCAGCCGCAAAGCTGCCATTAGCATTCCGGGGGTGATCTTGTCGCAGTTCGAGATGCAAACAAGCGCGTCGGCACAGTGTGCATTAACCATATATTCGACAGAGTCAGCGATGATTTCACGCGAAGGCAGGCTGTAAAGCATGCCGTCATGGCCCATGGCGATACCATCATCGACGGCAATCGTATTGAACTCTTTGGCCACACCGCCGGCTTTTTCGATTTGACGTGCAACAAGCTGTCCCATGTCTTTCAGGTGAACGTGTCCCGGTACAAACTGCGTGAAGGAGTTGGCAATCGCTATGATCGGCTTCTCAAAATCTTCGGTCTGCATACCTGTGGCGCGCCAGAGAGCGCGAGCACCGGCCATATTACGGCCATGAGTTGAGGTTTTTGAGCGATATGTAGGCATGATCTATCTCTTGAAAAATGACGAATAAATATTGATCTTTAAATTGGTTTGCTAGCTTATCAGAATTCTTTGGGAGGGCGCAGCACTCCAATGCGGCAAGGCGGAAAAATACCGGAAATTATTAATTGTACTTGGCGAACGGAAACGTGATCGCCTATGCTGACGGCAACGTTATCTTGATGTTGTTAAGTGCGCCACCGTGCTCACCGTTTTTATTGCTTTGATCTTGGGTGTTGTAAATGAACGTGCCATTGTTTCCTTTGAACGCTGTTCTTTGTCCGGGTGGAAAACTGCCACTAAGGATCTTTGAGCCGCGTTATCTCGATATGATTAAAGGCTGTCTCAAGAACGACACGGGCTTCGTTGTTGTGTTGATGAAGCCTGATCATCAGGAAGGTTTTGGCTTGCCGTTTCACGAGCAGGGTACGCTTGCAAAGATCGTTGACTTTGATGCGGGTAAAGACGGCTTGCTACACATTATCGTTGAAGGCCAGCAAGCAATTCGTATCGTTAATGCGGATTTGGCCGATAACGGGCTTTGGTGGGCCGAAGTTAAGCCGCTGGAGGAAGCTCAAGCCCGTTCAGGTCACGTGCCGGTTCCTCATCAGTTCGAGGAGCTTCAGCAGGTTCTGAAGGCGCTGGTTCAGCATCCGACCGTTGGCGAGCTGAACCTGCGTATCGATTTTGAAGATAGCCAGCAAGTGGGTTTACGTCTGACCGAACTGCTGCCTCTAGAGAATACGCAGAAGCAATATCTTTTTGAGCTGGATGATCCGATTTATCGCTTGAAGAAGATTTCAGACCAGCTTGCGGAGCTCTCTTCCTGAACTGTCTGTATTAACGTACAGAATAGAATCGCATTGCCGCTTCGAATAGCAGACTTTGGTAAATCAAGGCGACCATTGCAATCGTAACAAGGATTTGTTGCCAGTTAACCTTGCTTACTCCCTGGTTTTGTAGAAGCAGGGTTCTGCTGCTCGCCCATAGTGATGCGCTGGCAATCATATTTCCTAGTAGCAATCCTGCCACAACATCGCTTAGCCAATGCACTCCCAGTAACACGCGCGTGCTCGCCATCAAGAAAATGATAGTGAGGGCAAAAAATCTGAGTGCCATGCCGGGTCTGTTGCCCGTCTGGAGAATCAGGCCAAACAAAGTGCCCGCGAAAATTGCGAAGCCGCTGGTGTGGCCGCTTGGGAAAGACGCACTGCCGAGACTGCCTATGACCAGATCGGGTCTGGGCAAATTGAAGCCATATTTTAACAGGTGTGTACACGCGCTCGCGCTGACTCCCGCAATGGCCAGCGTCATTGCTAATCGTCTTTGTTTCTGATACAGCAGTAAACCGACGCTAATCAGGAAGAGCATAGTCAATAACAGTTGGTCGCCAATCAATGTGATCGCAACCAGTACAGAATCAAACGCTTCATTGCGAAGGTTTGAGCTTAAAGAGAATAGCCACACGTCCAGGCGATCAAAGCCGCCAATCAATACCAAAGCAACGACGCCCAGCAATCCAATGAGTGAATACGCGGCACTGGCAAGCATTTGGTGCTCTTGTTTGAAGGGAAGGGTTACCAGTTTTAGCGTAGTAAGCCAGGGCAATACAGCGACACAGATACAGAGCAAAAGCCATGCGCTGAGACCGGCGTGTTCGTTTGCGAGTGCACTTTGCGACAGCTCTGCACCCAAATATCCCGGGAGTATGTATGCAGGAGCCCAGGCGCATGCAGAAAGAATATTGATGCTGATGAATTTGCCAGAAGGCATATGCAGCATGCCGGCGGTCAAAGGCAGCACCGGGCGCAGTGGGCCAACAAAGCGACCAATGACTACGCTAATCGTGCCGTACTTGCTGAAGAACTGCTCTCCTTTGGCCATTGCCTCGGGATAGCGCGAAAAGGGCCAGACATCTCTTAAACGATCATGAAAAGCGCGGCCGATAAAAAAACTAAGGACGTCACCGGCGACGGCTCCCACAAACGCGGCTAGCAGGACGCTCTCTACCGGAATCTGGCTTAGGCTGGCAAGAGCCGCTACCGAAAATAGCAAGGCAACGCCGGGTACGATAATGCCTGCGATGGCAAAAGACTCAATGAATGCGATCACTGCCACTGCTGGCAGGATTAGGCTAGAGTGATCTGCAAGCCACTGATTGAGTTGGGATAAATCCATTGAGAAAAAACTAGACCCTGTTAGTCGTGAAGCATGACTCTGTTGTGGCCATTACGGTGAGCCTCAGCGAGTGCAGCATGGGCGCTATGCAGGACATCTGTCGCTGTTTTGTCGCCCTTGCTCGGTACAAAAGTGCTGCAGCCCAGACTGACCGTAATGCTATCTACGTTTGGCCATAAGCTTTCTTCGATTGTACGTCTGATTCGTTCGGCGATGACGAGCACACCTTCCTCAGGAGTGCAGGGCAGAAGTAAGTAATATCGTTGTTTGGCATCAAAGTATTGACTGTCGCCGGCCCTGATCATTCCTTGCAAGGTGTCCGACACCTGCTGGGTAAGTTGTTGTTTGGCTATGATTCCGTGCAGCTCTTCTATCTGATCAAAGTAATCAATTTCCAGAGCGATCATCGACAGTGGCTTCTCTGTTCGGCCCGATCGGCATATTTCTTTTGTAAGCGTATCTTCAAGATGTCGAATGTTATAAGCGCCGGTAACCGGCTCGTGGATCGCCAGTTCGACTAACGTTCTGCTTCGTTGCTGGTGTAGGGCGGCAAAGGTGCCGCCGAAAGCCATCATCAGCAAATAGCAACTGCAAAACATGAATACTTCAAGCAGGGGGAGTTGTATAAATAGCAATGCAGCAAAGCAGGTAAGGGCAACAAGATTGAGTATTCGAGCTTGTTGCAGTGGAATCGCAATGTAAATGAATAGACCTAGAGGAATAACCCAGTACATGACGTCTGCGGCATTGTCGAACGCTTCCCAAATAACAATCGCAAGCGTGATACTGAGGGCGACCAGATTGGCGCGCTCCAGATTCGTGATTTGATAGGCAAACTTTGTGTAGCTCGCGAGTCCAAAGAAAATCAGGCTAATCAGGCTGGCACTGTAAACGAGGTTATAAAGACCATAGCGGTAATTCTGCACACCGAGAATTGCCATAATGATCGCGGCAAGCAGGTAGAGCGTCCCTATCACTTGTCCTTGCAGCTGCACCTCAGTTTTCATCGCTACTCTCCGCCTTGCCTTGCGCGTTCAGGTCGCGTTCGTGGAAGAGGTACGATTGATCGCCGCCGCGCTGGCTGGCTTTCTCGAGCGCAATTCTGGCGCTCTGTAGCATCGAATGACTGTCATCACCAACATTGAGGTAGCTGATGCCCATGCTGGTTGTAATGTTGCTGCCTGCAAGCCGGACCTGTTGCTTGATTTTGATGCGCAAAGAATCGGCGATTTTTACGGCCTGTTTTGAATTGGTGTGAGGTAGCAGTACCAAAAACTGGTGTTGCTCAAGTCGATAATAGCTATCAAAGATGCGCAGGTTATTGTGGAGTAACTTCCCGATTTCGATTTGTACCAGATCATGGTCTTTGCTGGTAAAGGTTTGCGTTGCGGTCTCGTCAAGACGAATTGCAATCAGACTCAGGTCACTGCCTTCACGTTCGCTACGTTGAATTTCTTTATCAAGATCCTGATCAAGGTGCTTACGAGAAGCCGCGTCGCTCAAATTGTCCGTTCGACGCAATGGCGCAAGCTGGCGTCGGCGCAATTCTCGCAGATAAACCAGAGCGCAAGCTGCGCCAAGAAAGAGTACGAAATTTGGAACGGCCTGCAGGGAAACCAGCGGCGAGTCCTGAAAGGAAATCAGGCCTATAGATAATAGGCTGGTAACGATAAGAATTGGTACAGCAACTTTAAAGTCAAAAAAGAACAAGAGCATTAAAGGTAAGGCATAGACCCAAACACCGCTTTGTTTCGGGGAAACCCATAAAATCGCTAGAGTAAGTACTGCGAGAATCACGGATAAGCGTCTTGGTGTGCTTGCTTCAAAGCTTTCTCCGGATTTATCCGAGCCGCCAAACTGGTTAAGTCGTTGGGTGATACGAGGCGAAAAAACTTTACCCATTCGCGATAGAACCAGAAGAGCTGTAAACCCACCCAGAAAGAGCGCCAGAGCTAATTGACCTTCAATAAGACTAAGGATCGAGCTTAGTCCTGTCATGATCATTGCTGCCGTGTATGCGGGAGCGTGGGTGAGTATGGTGTTGTCGGGTTGCGCCATGTTTTGAGTTGGTTGCTCGCAGAGCTTCTAGTTATTAGGTAATCATAAACCCAAAGCGGGCTTCTTGCATGGTTTCTTGCCAGGTTATTTGGCGAGGCTTAAGAAAAATCTTTTGGTGCGCGCCCCTGGAGGTAAAAAGCAAAGGCGATGATTTCGGCGATCACCCGATAGAGCAGGTCAGGGATTTCTTCACCCAGTTCAAGGCGTGCCAAGATTGTTACCAGTTCCGGGTTTTCGTAAAGAGGGACGCCGTGCTCTTTTGCGATGTCCATGATCTCGCGAGCGATGGCCCCCTCACCGCTCGCCACAACAGTGGGTGCCCTTTCTTCATCGTAGTGCAATGCAACGGCTTGAGGTAATGAGTTCATGCGTGTATGTCCACTAAACCTTGTTTGATATGTGCCTTATGCCTTCGTTCGGGCGCACCGATCCGGCAAACCGGCTTTTCAACCTCCAGGCCAGCTTCCTTCAGGCGATTTATGAACAAGGCCTGTTCCTGACTAACTAATTCTTCCGCTTGCTTGTTGGCCACCCAAAGCTCGGTTTTTAAATTTGGCGGGGTTAGTTCAGCCTTGATGTGCAATGGGCCGAGGTTTTCAAATTCAAAACTCAGCTCAATCGTCCAGGCGCGTTGTTGTTCTTCATCCGTTTTCTTTCCGGATTTTTGTTGTTTTGCTTGGTGTTGGTCTATGCGAAGTTGCAGCGTCTGGATTTGTTGCTCATGAAGGTAGGGGAGCTCCATATTCCAGGACTGTGCGAGCGCTGTGTCGGCGCCAGCCTGAGCCTGCAACAAACTGTTGGCTTGATTAAACTGCATTCGGTTTAGCATGCCTGCAATTAACTTTAGAAGCTGGCCTGTGGATAGCTCCTGATCAGCAAGCATTGCCTGTGCTTTTAAAATGCCTTTATCGAACTGAGGGAAGTCAAACGGTCTGTTTAGCAGAGCCGGTTCCAGTGTTCCCCGCAAATCGAGTTTGGCTTCCTGAGCAGGGTTTGCTGAGCTCGTACTTGCTATGCTGGCTTTTAATCCATGTGCGATGCTCTGTAACAAGGCTTTCAGGTCAGGCTGCGTGGTTTGCGCCAAAGGTAAGTGCTGAAGTGCTGTTTCGAAGACCAATTGGGTGTTGATCCCGGGAGGTGCGCCATGGCTTTGTACATGCTGCCGATGATAGGCTGATAGTTGTGCTGCGAGCTGTGCTAAAGACGAGAGTGCTTTTTCTGTCGAGCTTGTGTAGTTAGTAAGCGCTTGCTCGAGGTTTTGTGCAAAGCGTTCGCCATTTAGAATGTCTGGTGCGTTCACCACTGAGCGGAAGCCCGTTGAAATTGTCTCAATTGCCCGTGTCTGCATTTGCAATGCTTTCTGATATGCCTGAAGCGTTTCGCTGAGGCTTCCCGGAGCTTTCGCGCGCACCAAGTTCAGGCTTAACTTTGCCAGCGATTCGGTCTGTTTTCCTGAATGCGCGGATCCTTCTGTTGTCGCGATAAAGCTCAATAGAATATCTGCCGCTCGGAGCAGAGTGCGTTCCGTATTCGGATTCGCTTGCGCTCCCAGACTTAAGGCTCGCCAAATCATTGATAATTCATCTGCTTGCTTGCCGAGTGCTGTGAACGCTCCCGCACTGTTGCTCGAAGCGGCGAGCTGCTTTGCTTCAAATGCGACACCGCTGTTTTTCAGCCACGCTTCGATTGTCTTTTGAAAGTCGGCCGTTTGCGCCGCGCCGGATGTCTTGCCGGCGCTTTCCATGCTGCCCGTGTTATAGAGTGCAGCAAGAAGCTTGCTGCTCGGTATGCCTTTCTCTGTCAAGGTTGTAATCAGCTTTGCCAGTATCGGTGCAGCGTTATCATTCTTGGCCAGATTCGCCGTCAACGACTGGGCAAGTTCTGAAATCGCCTTGAAACCGGTGGCCATGCTTGTTTGCTGGGGGAGCATTCTGGTAATGGTCTGGCGCAGCAATGTGTCGGTATCGGTTTGATTAATGGGTGTCAGACTACCAAACGACAGGGCCCCATTTGCATTTTTGGTGATCGCAAGAAACTTGCCGGGCACCAGTTCCATCGAGCTTTGCGTGATCAGGTACTTGTCACCAATCTGCAAGATCCAGTTTCTCGGTGCTCCCTGTTTGTCGGGGCTGTGCGCGATTGTTTGGAATTGTTCCGGTGTTTTTCGGGCTTCCGTGATATTCGGCAGTTCTTGTGGCGGGCGATCCTTGGAGGGCAGTTTGACATCTTTGCCCAGAATTAGCGCGTTGTCTTTTAGCTCTCCGATGACCTTTGCCACCACTTGTTCTCCAATCGGAATGCTCAGTGA
>DAITOW010000106.1:0-8563 GCA_036833965.1 Oleiphilaceae bacterium | reverse complement strand
GCTTCAAACTGGTGACGACTTGGCACCAGGTGTCCTCAAGATTGTTAAGGTTTACGTAGCAATCAAGCGTCGTATTCAGCCTGGTGATAAAATGGCCGGCCGTCACGGTAACAAAGGTGTTATCTCGGTCATCATGCCGGTTGAAGACATGCCTTACGATGAGCATGGCAATCCGGTCGATATCGTACTAAACCCGCTTGGCGTTCCATCGCGTATGAACGTTGGCCAGGTGCTGGAGACTCACCTTGGTGCTGCAGCAAAAGGGTTGGGTCATAAGATTGACGAGATGATCAAGCAACAGAAAGAGGTTGCCGAATTACGTTCATTCTTGGGCGAGATCTATAACGGTGTAGCCAGCAAGAAGGAAGATCTGGACAGCTTCAGTGATGCTGAAATCCGCGAATTGGCGAACAACCTTCGTGCAGGTGTACCGATGGCTACTCCGGCATTTGATGGTGCAAAAGAGCCTGAGATCAAAGAGCTTTTGAGATTGGCTGGTCTGGATGATAGCGGTCAGACGACCCTTTATGATGGGCGTACCGGTGAGAAATTTGATCGTCCGGTTACCGTTGGTTATATGTACATGCTTAAATTGAATCACTTGGTTGATGACAAGATGCATGCTCGTTCTACCGGTTCCTACAGTCTGGTTACGCAGCAACCGTTGGGCGGTAAGGCGCAGTTCGGTGGTCAGCGATTCGGTGAGATGGAAGTGTGGGCGCTTGAGGCGTATGGCGCCGCTTACACCTTGCAGGAAATGCTTACAGTTAAGTCCGATGACGTTAATGGTCGTACCAAGATGTACAAGAATATTGTAGATGGTGATCACCGTATGGAGCCTGGAATGCCAGAATCCTTTAACGTATTGGTCAAAGAAATTCGCTCGTTGGGTATAGATATCGAACTGGAATCTGAGTAGTCAGTTGATAACCCAATGTAACTAGCGGCAGCGGGCTCGAAAAACCGAAAGGCAAGAGCCCGCAAACATATAACTCCTACCGGAGCGCAAGCGATGAAAGATTTATTAAATTTGTTGAAGAACCAAAACGATACTCAAGAGTTCGATTCGATTCGAATTGGTTTGTCATCACCTGAAATGATCAGGTCTTGGTCATTTGGTGAAGTGAAAAAGCCTGAAACGATTAACTACCGTACCTTCAAGCCGGAGCGAGATGGCTTGTTCTGTGCGAAGATTTTCGGTCCTATCAAGGATTACGAATGTCTGTGTGGCAAGTACAAGCGCCTCAAGCACCGCGGTGTCATTTGTGAAAAGTGTGGTGTTGAAGTAGCGCTAGCGAATGTTCGACGTGACCGCATGGGGCACATCGAGTTAGCTAGTCCGGTAGCACACATCTGGTTCCTGAAGTCTCTTCCATCACGTATTGGTATGCTCCTTGATATGACGCTTCGTGATATCGAGCGCGTCCTGTATTTCGAGTCGTTCATTGTAATAGATGCAGGCATGACAACGCTTGAGCGTGGTCAGTTGCTAACAGATGAGCAGTACTACGAGGCTTTGGAAGAGTTCGGTGATGAATTCGATGCGAAGATGGGGGCTGAGGCGATTCAGTCTCTACTTGGCGATATTAGCCTGGAAGGCGAAATTGAGCGTCTGCGTGAAGAAATCCCGGCGACAAACTCAGAAACCAAGATCAAGAAGCTTTCCAAGCGTTTGAAGTTGTTGGAATCATTCCATAGTTCTGGTAACAAGCCGGAATGGATGGTGCTAGATGTGCTTCCTGTACTTCCCCCTGATTTGCGTCCGCTAGTGCCGCTCGACGGAGGGCGCTTTGCAACTTCGGATTTGAACGATCTTTATCGCCGAGTTATCAACCGTAATAATCGTTTGAAGCGTCTTCTGGAGCTTAGCGCGCCAGATATTATCGTGCGTAACGAGAAGCGAATGCTTCAAGAGTCTGTTGATGCGTTGCTGGATAACGGTCGTCGTGGTCGTGCGATCACGGGCTCAAACAAGCGTCCATTGAAATCTTTGGCTGATATGATCAAGGGTAAGCAGGGACGTTTCCGTCAGAACCTTCTCGGTAAGCGTGTTGATTATTCAGGTCGTTCGGTAATCGTAGTTGGTCCAAGTTTGCGTCTACATCAGTGTGGTCTTCCGAAGAAGATGGCACTTGAGCTATTTAAGCCGTTTATCTTTTCCAAGCTAGAGCATCGTGGGTTGGCTACAACCATCAAAGCTGCGAAGAAGATGGTTGAGCGTGAAACCGCCGAAGTTTGGGATATTCTTGCTGAAGTTATTCGCGAGCATCCGGTTATGCTTAACCGTGCTCCTACCCTTCACCGTTTGGGTATCCAGGCGTTCGAGCCTGTGTTGATTGAAGGTAAGGCGATTCAGTTGCACCCGTTAGTGTGTGCGGCTTATAACGCTGACTTCGATGGTGACCAGATGGCGGTGCACGTACCTTTGACTCTTGAAGCGCAGTTAGAAGCGCGTGCTTTGATGATGTCTACTAACAATATTTTGTCGCCTGCAAATGGTGAGCCGATCATCGTTCCTTCGCAGGACGTAGTACTTGGTCTTTATTACATGACGCGTGATCGTGTCGCGGCACTTGGCGAAGGTATGGTGTTCGCAGACATTAAAGAGGTGCAGAGAGCGCATGGTGCCAAGCAGGTACACTTGCAGGCGAAGATCAAGGTTCGAATTACAGAGCATACATTCAATGAGGCTGGAGAGCTTGTTGCTGAAACCAAACTGGTAGACACGACAGTTGGTCGAGCACTGCTTTTTGATATTTTGCCTAAGGGCTTGCCGTTTGAGCTTGTTAACAAACCGATGGTTAAAAAGGCAATTTCCAGGCTGATTAACTCTGCTTATCGCACGTGTGGTTTGAAGGATACAGTTATTTTTGCCGATCAGTTGATGTATCTTGGCTTCTCACAAGCTACGCATTCAGGTACCTCCATTGGTGTTAACGATTTCGTTATTCCTGACGAAAAAGAAGGCATTATTAATGCCGCGACTGATGAAGTAAAAGAGATCGAGGGTCAGTTTGCTCAGGGTCTTGTAACTCAGGGTGAGAAGTACAACAAGGTAATTGATATTTGGTCGCGTGCAAACGACAAGGTTGCAAAAGCGATGATGGATACCTTGGGTAAAGATGATGTTGTTGATAAGGAAGGTAATACCGTTCAACAGGATTCATTCAACTCGGTGTTCATGATGGCAGATTCCGGAGCTCGGGGTTCTGCAGCCCAGATTCGTCAGTTGGCCGGTATGCGTGGTTTGATGGCTAAGCCGGACGGCTCGATTATCGAGACGCCGATTACCGCAAACTTCCGTGAAGGTTTGAACGTACTCCAGTACTTTATTTCAACGCACGGTGCGCGAAAGGGTCTAGCGGACACCGCTTTGAAAACAGCAAACTCCGGTTACCTAACCCGTCGTTTGGTTGACGTTGCCCAGGACCTGGTTGTTACAGAAGTGGATTGTGGCACCGAAGAAGGTCTGCTTATGACTCCTATGATTGAGGGTGGTGATGTTGTAGTACCGCTTGGTGATCGTGTGCTGGGTCGAGTAACAGCGAAAGATGCGTTCGCTCCGGGCGATACCGAAAATGCAGTCTTGCCACGCGGCACATTCCTTGATGAGAAGCGTGTTGAGGAGCTTGAGCAGGCGGGTGTCGATGAGGTTTGGGTACGTTCGGCGATTTCTTGCCAAACTCGTCATGGTGTATGTTCGCAGTGTTATGGGCGTGATTTGGCGCGAGGCCATGTTGTTAACCGTGGTGAGGCTGTCGGTGTTATCGCAGCGCAGTCGATCGGTGAGCCTGGTACACAGTTGACCATGCGTACGTTCCACATTGGTGGAGCGGCTTCCCGGTCTTCTGCTGCAGATAGCATTCAGGTGAAGCATGGTGGTCGTGCTCGCTTGCACAACATGAAGAGCATTGAGCGCAAAGATGGAAATCTTGTAGTGACTTCCCGTTCTTCTGCACTGGCTGTTGCTGATGAACATGGAAGAGAGCGTGAGTGGTATAAGCTTCCTTATGGTGCGGTTATCAGTGTGAAAGATGGTGCTGCTGTTGAGGCTGGCCAAGTTGTTGCGAAATGGGATCCTCACACTCACCCGATCATCACCGAGCAGAGCGGTAAGATTCAGTTGGTTGGCTTTGAGGAGGGTATCACTGTCTCGTCCAATACCGATGAACTGACTGGTCTGACGAGTATTCAGATTCTGGATCCTAAAGATCGTCCTACTTCGGGTAAAGATGTTCGTCCAATGGTTCAATTGGTTGATGCCAAGGGTAAGCCGGTGATGCTGCCTGGTACGGATACTCCGTTCCAGATGTTCCTGCCAGCGAATGCATCGCTAACCTTGCGTAACGGTGACGAAGTGAGTGAGGGTGACATCATTGCCCGTATCCCGCAGGAGTCGTCCAAGACTCGGGATATTACGGGTGGTCTACCGCGTGTTGCTGACTTGTTCGAAGCGCGTAAACCGAAAGAGTCATCGATTCTTGCTGAAATTTCTGGTGTCGTTAGTTTCGGTAAAGAGACCAAAGGTAAGAAGCGCCTGGTGATCACTCCGAAAGATGGCAGTGATCCGTATGAAGAGTTGATTCCAAAGCATCGCCAAATGAACGTATTTGAAGGCGAAAGCGTGGAGAAGGGTGAGGTTATTTCCGACGGTCCTTCAAATCCGCATGACATCCTTCGTCTTCTGGGTGTAGTGGAGCTTTCCAAATACATCACCAATGAGGTTCAGGATGTTTACCGTCTCCAGGGTGTTGTGATCAACGACAAGCACATCGAAGTCATCGTTCGCCAGATGTTGCGTAAAGTTGAGGTAACTCAAACAGGTGATACTGACCTTATCAAAGGTGATCAGGTTGAGTACGTGCAGTTCCTTGAAGAAAATGAGAAGGCTGAAGCGAACGGCAAGATGCCTGCTCAGTGTGAGCGACAATTGCTTGGTATTACCAAGGCATCGCTTGCAACAGAGTCGTTTATCTCTGCTGCGTCCTTCCAGGAAACAACGCGAGTTCTTACCGAAGGTGCGGTTACCGGTAAGCGAGACTTTTTACGCGGCTTGAAAGAGAACGTCGTTGTTGGTCGCTTGATCCCGGCGGGTACCGGTTTGGCATACCATGCCGAACGCAAAGCGAAGAAAGAAAGAGCGCCGGCTGAAGAAGGTTTGGGCGTTTCAGCGCAAGATGTTGTAGAAGCTTTGAGTGCTGAATTGAACAAAGAGAGCGGATCGCTTTAAGCGGCCGCATCTTTCGTGTTGTGGACTTTGGTTAAAAATAAACCAAAGTCTTGACACTATGCGGGGGCGTCATTAGACTTGCGCCCCTCGACTTGAGAGCACCCTGTTTTGGGGTGGGAATTTGATAGATAAAATTGGAGTTTGCTTACATGGCAACTATTAATCAGTTGGTGCGTAAGCCTAGAAAGCGTGTCGTCGCTAAAAGTGACGTTCCCGCGTTGCAGGCTTGTCCGCAGCGTCGTGGTGTTTGTACTCGTGTTTATACGACTACGCCGAAAAAGCCTAACTCGGCTTTGCGTAAAGTATGTCGTGTGCGCCTTACAAACGGCTACGAAGTAACATCTTATATCGGTGGTGAAGGCCACAATCTACAGGAACACAGTGTTGTGCTAATTCGTGGTGGTCGTGTTAAAGACCTTCCAGGTGTTCGTTACCACACAGTTCGCGGTAGCTTGGATACTTCTGGCGTAGCAGATCGTCGTCAGGGTCGTTCTAAGTACGGTGCGAAGCGTCCTAAGGGATAATTTAGTTTTAAAATTTTATCAAGGGGTAAGAGTAAGGTCAGGTTCATCCTGAATTACCTGAAGACCTTAGATGTAACAGAGGGCTTATCATGCCAAGAAGAAGAGTTGTCGCCAAACGCGAGATCCTTCCGGATCCGAAGTTTGGAAGTCAGTTGCTTGCTAAATTCATTAACCACGTAATGGTTAGTGGTAAAAAAGCAGTAGCAGAAAAGATTGTTTACGATGCGCTAGACACAGTTGCTAGCAAAAGTAACCAGGACGCCATGGAGTTGTTCGACAAAGCACTTGAGTCGATTCAGCCAATGGTTGAGGTTAAGTCGCGTCGTGTAGGTGGTGCTACCTATCAAGTTCCAGTCGAAGTTCGTCCATCTCGTCAGATGGCTCTAGCTATGCGTTGGTTGGTTGAGTATTCGCGTAAGCGTGGCGAAAAGTCTATGGCTTTGCGTCTTGCTGGTGAGATTCTTGATGCTGCAGAAGGAAAAGGCGCAGCGGTTAAGAAGCGTGAAGACGTACACCGTATGGCAGAAGCGAACAAAGCATTCTCGCACTACCGTTTCTAAAACACCTGTTTGTTTTAGTGCTCAAACAAGCCTGCTTTATGCAGGCTTGTTGCGATTAACGAGGAAAATTAAGTGGCCCGCAAAACGCCCATTGACCGTTACAGAAATATCGGAATCGTTGCCCACGTAGACGCTGGGAAGACGACCACCACTGAGCGTGTTCTTTTTTATACTGGATTGTCTCACAAGATTGGTGAGGTACATGATGGTGCTGCAACCATGGATTGGATGGAGCAGGAGCAGGAGCGGGGCATTACTATCACATCAGCTGCTACAACCTGCTTTTGGTCGGGTATGCGTCAGCAGTTTGAGCAGTTCAGAATTAATATTATTGACACGCCCGGGCACGTTGATTTCACGATTGAAGTGGAGCGTTCCCTGCGCGTGCTTGATGGCGCCGTTGTTGTGCTTTGTGGTTCGTCGGGTGTGCAACCGCAAACGGAAACCGTTTGGCGTCAGGCAAACAAATACCAGGTTCCGCGTATCGTCTTTGTTAACAAGATGGATAGAACCGGTGCCGACTATCTTTCGGTCGTCAACCAGCTTAAGTCGCGTCTTGGTGCGACACCGGTCCCTTTGCAGATGACTATCGGGTCAGAGGACTCTTTTAAGGGCGTTGTAGACCTTGTCAAAATGAAAGCCATTATCTGGAATGAGGATGATCAAGGTATGACCTTTGATTATCAGGATATTCCGGAAGAGCTCGTAGAAGAGTGTGCGCAAATGCGTGAGGCGGTAGTTGAGGCTGCTGCTGAGGCAAATGACGAGTATATGGATCTATATTTAGAAGGTGGAGAGCTTTCAGAAGAGCAAATCAAGGATGGCATACGAATCCGTACGATCGCTAACGAAATTGTTCCGGTTTTAGGTGGTTCGGCGTTCAAAAACAAGGGTGTTCAGGCTGTCTTGGATGCGGTGGTTGAATATCTGCCGTCGCCAAAAGAAGTGAAGGCAATTGAAGGTGTCCTTGAAGACGGCGAGACTGTAGAGACCCGAGAGTCCGATGATGATGCTCCCTTTGCTGCGCTAGCGTTCAAGATAGCGACAGACCCGTTTGTTGGAACATTGACGTTCTTCAGGGTTTATTCTGGCAAGCTTCAAACCGGTGATGCGGTATGGAATCCGGTCAAGGGTAAGCGTGAGCGGATCGGCCGAATGGTTCAAATGCACTCCAATAACCGTGAAGAAATTAAAGAGGTTCTTGCTGGAGATATCGCGGCTGCCATCGGTTTAAAGGATGTGACGACGGGTGAGACGCTGTGTGATCAAAACAACAGGATTACGCTTGAGCGTATGGAGTTTCCTGAGCCTGTAATTTCAGTTGCCGTAGAGCCTCGCTCTCAGGCAGATCAGGAAAAGATGGGTGTTGCATTGGGCAAGTTGGCGCAGGAAGATCCGTCGTTTCGTGTCAAAACTGATGAAGAGACAGGTCAGACGATCATCTCCGGGATGGGTGAGTTGCACCTGGATATTATTATTGATCGTATGCGGCGCGAATTTAGTGTTGAAGCGAACATTGGTAAGCCTCAGGTGGCTTATCGCGAAGCGATTCGAAATCATTGTGATATCGAAGGCAAGTTTGTCCGACAGTCAGGTGGCCGTGGGCAATACGGTCATGTGCATATCAAGTTCTCTCCGAGAGAAGATGGTCAGGAAGGCTTGGAGTTTGTGAACGAGATTGTTGGGGGTACTGTTCCTAAGGAGTATATCCCTGCGATTGAGAAGGGTGTTGAGGAGCAGATGAATAACGGGGTTCTTGCAGGATTTCCGTTATTAGGTCTCAAGGCGACGCTATATGATGGCTCCTACCATGATGTCGACTCTAATGAGATGGCATTTAGAATTGCGGCGAGCATGGCTACCAAGAAGCTTTCAGAAGAAGGTGGTGCTGTTTTGCTTGAGCCGGTGATGAAGGTAGAAGTCGTCACGCCAGAAGCAAATATGGGTGATGTGGTTGGTGATCTGAATCGTCGCCGTGGTCTGATTTCAGGAATGGAAGATGGTCCGGGTGGTAAGGTTGTCAACGCGGAGGTCCCATTATCAGAGATGTTTGGTTATGCGACGGACTTGCGGTCTGCGACGCAAGGTCGAGCAACTTACACGATGGAGTTTTTGAAGTATTCGGAAGCTCCGTCAAACATTGCAGAAGTAATTATTAACAGGCACTAACCTTAAAGCTAAGGGGAATATACCGTGGCAAAAGAAAAGTTTGAAAGAAGTAAGCCGCACGTTAACGTTGGAACCATTGG
>DAITOW010000105.1:0-8646 GCA_036833965.1 Oleiphilaceae bacterium | reverse complement strand
CTCCAGCCGATTCAACAGGCGCACCGACCACAGCATCCACAAAAGTCGCATACTGCTGAATGTCGGGCGCCATGACGATGAAGTCTCGTAATTCAATGTCCGGATTTTTCTCAACAACATCAAGAACGTAATCTCGCAGAGCTTCTACTTCACGCAATCGCGAGTGGCAACGCGCAAACCGGATCGACTCATCTTCGTCAAGCTTGATACATGAGCTATCCGCGAGTGCGATCTCTCCGTTTAACAAACCATTCTGGATGTGCCCCAATGCTGAATCCTGGGAGCATTCTTCATAAAAGCTTTCGGAAAACTCGCTTAGACCATCCTGCTCATCGTAACGGTAAAGAGCTCCCAGATAGCTTCTGCCCCGTTCTCCGAGCGAAGCCAGTAAAGGGTGTGATTCATAGTCATCAAGACCGGAGAGTGTTAGTAGTGCGCCAGCCCCAGATTGCGAAATCCGTTGTTGATGCATCAATGCCTGACGCTCGGTCAGCAGATCGCCCCAATAATATTGGCAAGGATTCTGGAATAAAAAGTGGATATCGATATGTTTTCCAAGTGCTAGAAAAATCGAAAGCCACTGCACAGGAATCGCCGCCATCCCAAAGATAAAAAGTCGCTCTGGAAGCTGTTCACGATCAAACGCACCACTGCGCAATACCCGCTCGAGTTCGCGCAATTTGTAGGCTCTATGTTGTCGCTGCGAAGATGCCAGTTGAGGATAAAGCGCCTGCCATAACTTGCGCTGCCAAACTTCCTCAGCGGGAGAATCAGAACTACCAGCCTCGAGGATAGTCTGACCCTGATCCCAGGCTTCAATCCAGTCGCTGCGATAGTTTTGATAGGCATCAAAATTATCAGCAAGCACCTCGCTCACCTGAAACAAACTAAGCTCTCTATCTGAATGCCCGGATCTGGCCACCAAAGAATCGATGTAGGCTCCAAGATCCGCGAATGCGTCCTGCTCCAGTAAATCTGGCAACAGGCTGAAGATTTCCCAACGAAGCGTCGCCTTTTCAAAATGCTGTACGGAAGTAGATTGCCCCTCTTCGTCAGAAAGAAGCGATTCCACCAACCCCCAAAGGAACATTGCCGGCATTTTTGTATCGAGCATACAGGCGATACCCTGACACTCGGAAATGCGTTGTTTGAGCCAAACCCCCATACCGTAGCTTTGCGTCAAAACTATTTCTTTGTCAAAAGGGTCTAACAAAGGAAGGGTAGACTGCAGCTTCGCCAAAGCCTGAGCCAGACTTTCGGTCTTATTGGATGGATATAAGTAGAGCATGACTGTCCTTGAGATCTAGTCAAAACAGTATACTCGCAAAGAACGAGCTCTCCACATGCACGTCCAAATGTAATCAGAAATTAAGATAAACAGGCCAAGACAAACAAAAAAGCCGACTCAATGAGTCGGCTTTGATACTTCTGCAACACAAGAGCAGTGTTAGGACTGATCTCTACCTCGACCTGCTGCAATTCTCAGGCGCAGAGCGTTGAGCTTAATGAAGCCTTCGGCATCTTTCTGATTATAAGCGCCCGCATCGTCCTCAAACGTCGCAATACTCTCATCAAACAAGGTGTCATCAGACTTACGACCGACCACAATCACGTTGCCTTTGTACAGTTTCAGACGAACCACACCATTCACGTAGGCTTGCGTCTCATCAATCAGAGCCTGAAGCGCCTTGCGCTCTGGCGACCACCAGTAACCGTTGTAAACAAGCTCTGCGTACTTGGGCATAACACTATCCTTGAGGTGCGCAGCTTCTTTATCCAGGGTAAGCGACTCAATTGCACGGTGCGCTTTCAGCATTACAGTGCCCCCGGGAGTTTCATAACATCCGCGAGACTTCATGCCTACATATCGGTTTTCAACCAGATCAGCTCGACCAATACCATTGGCACCAGCTACCTTATTAAGATGCTCAAGCACCTCTGCCGGCGACATCTCCTTACCGTCGATATGCGTGATATCACCTTTCGCGTAGGTCAATTCTATATAAGTAGCTGTATTCGGCGCATTCTCAGGCGATACGGACCAACGCCACATATCCTCTTCCGGCTCTGCCCAAGGATCTTCAAGGATATCGCCTTCGTAAGAAATATGAAGAAGGTTTGCGTCCATTGAGTAAGGAGACTTGCCTTTCTTGGTTTCAACCTGGATACCATGCTCCGCACAGTAAGCCATCAAGCTCTCACGGGAGCTCAAATCCCACTCGCGCCACGGAGCAATCACCTGCACGCCCGGTTTAAGCGCGTACGCACCCAGCTCAAAGCGCACCTGATCGTTACCTTTACCGGTCGCACCATGCGAAATCGCATCTGCACCCGTTTCGTTTGCAATCTCAATCAAACGCTTGGCGATCAGTGGACGAGCAATGGAAGTACCAAGAAGATATTCACCTTCATAGACTGTATTGGCACGGAACATTGGGAATACGAAGTCACGGACAAACTCTTCGCGCAAATCTTCGATGTAAATCTCTTTTACGCCCAGCGCTTCGGCTTTCGCGCGTGCAGGCTCAACTTCCTCGCCTTGACCAAGATCAGCAGTAAAAGTCACTACTTCACAATCATAGGTTTCCATCAACCATTTGACGATAACAGATGTATCAAGACCGCCAGAATAGGCCAAAACAACCTTGTTTACCTTCGACATATATGCTCCAAGAGTCGTAAAAGAGTACGCTAAATATAGGGTGGCGTATTCTACTGAAAAAGAAGCCTGAAAAACAACCAGACTTCCGGGCAATGCTAATTAAGCTCGCCCTCGGGAGACTCTTCGGTTGGCATCGAAAGACTTTCACCACGAACCAATCGAACAGTACTTCTTCGATTCTTGGCCTTATTGCGTGCAGTCTTGTTGTTAGCAACAGGATAGCGCTCGCCATGATAGCGCGTCTGAATCATATCGGGATTGATCCCTTTATTGGTGAGATAGGCAGTAACAGCCTCAGCGCGTTGCTTGGACAAACGGCGGTTATAAATACGTCGCCCTGTGGAGTCGGTGTGTCCATCGACATAAATCGCGGTAACTGTACTGTCAGCCTTGACATATAAGATCGCCAAATCCAGGTTCTTCCGGTCGTTCGGAAGCAAGATCGCCTTGTCGGTTTCAAAATGCACACGTGTTTTTTCTACCTGCTTAAAGTTCACTGGCAACAACGATGAAATGCAATCCAGATACTGGCCATAGACCTTTGCAAAGCCGACGCTATTCAGGGACAAACGAACCGAAGCTCCACTGTACCAGGCCTTTCTGGTAAAGGTTGGCATCATTCCTTCGAGCAAACCCTTCATCATATCGTGGGCACGACGGGTCTCTATGGTGATCGGTTTATCTGTCTCAACAACCTTTGCATAACCCAAATCCCGAACAACGCTTCCAGGTCGCCACGAAGAAGCTTCAATCACAAACGCCGCATCTCCGGCTTTCATCGGGTTATTTGTTGTTTGCGAGTAAAAATATACATCCTCACCCGCCTCATGATAAAAAATGCCCTGCCCGTAGCGGGGAATTTCATGAATAATGCTGCACTCAAAGATAGAAGTAGAGATATACCATTCGCTGCGCTCAATCGGCGCAAGAAACCTCAATTCTTGCTCCTGCTCGGCAAGGCCTGTAACACTTAAAGTGAGACATAGCAGCGTAAACACAATCTTCTTCAACAACAGACAACCCTTCTTTAGATGGCAGCATTACGCCGTTATAGGCAATTCTTTGCCTTTGACGCATTAAATATCAAATTTGCTCTGTTATACTGGCCTGAGCTAGCGACGGCAGTAAGGATAAAGCGTGTCAGACCAAAATTCTCCAGCACACGATTGTAATAATACAGAAGATAGCAATTCCCATTCCATCGCCTCACGATTTAGAGGCTTTCTACCTGTGGTTATCGATGTAGAAACGGCCGGTTTCAATTCAAAAACCGATGCCCTGCTCGAAATTGCAGCTGTTATTTTGGATATGGACAGTGCGGGCAACCTGTATCGAAAAGAGACAGTACACTGTAACGTAGAGCCCTTTAAAGGAGCCAACCTTGAAAAATCGGCACTGGAATTCACGGGAATAGATCCGTATAGCCCTTATCGAAACGCTCAACCTGAACGTATCGCCCTGGAAAAAATATTTACCCCGATCCGGCGGGCCGTCAAAAACTCAGGCTGCACACGCGCAATCCTGGTTGGCCACAACTCTTCCTTCGATCATGGCTTTGTTTTCGCTGCCGCTGATCGTGCAGCAATAAAGCGTAACCCTTTCCACCCGTTCTCAAGCTTTGATACAAACACGCTTTCAGCTTTGGCGTTTGGTCAGACCGTACTTGCCAAGGCGTGTGCGGCAGCCAAAATTGATTTCGATGGGCACGAAGCGCACTCGGCGAAATACGATACAGAGAAGACCGCAGAATTGTTTTGCGCAATTATCAATAAATGGAAAGACCTGGGAGGCTGGCCGCTTATCTATTAAGCGGTTGATAGTGCCAACGTTATTTAGAACGGAACACATAAAATGAAAAAGCCGGGCGACTGCCCGGCTTTTTCATTCATGCAGGGCTTACAAGCCTTCAGCATTCTCGGAAAGATATGCCGCTACACCTTCAGGCGATGCATTCATACCTTTGTCGCCCTTCTTCCAACCAGCAGGACATACTTCGCCATGCTCTTCGTGGAATTGAAGCGCATCAACCAAACGAATCAACTCATCCATATTACGACCCAACGGAAGGTCATTCACGATTTGCGAACGAACCATGCCTTCCTTGTCGATCAGGAATGCGCCACGGAACGCTACGCCGCCCTCTGACTCAACATCATACGCCTTACAGATATCGTGGTTCATATCTGCCGCCAAGGTGTACTTCACTGCGCCGATACCGCCTTTATCAACTGGAGTGTTACGCCATGCATTGTGCGTAAAGTGAGAGTCGATAGAAACACCAATCACTTCTACACCACGAGCTGAAAAGTCGTCCATACGGTGATCAAGCGCAATCAATTCAGACGGACAAACAAACGTGAAGTCCAAAGGATAGAAGAAAACCAAGCCATATTTGCCTTTGATCGCTTCAGAAAGAGTAAACGCATCCACGATTGAACCATCACCTAATACGGCTGGCACAGTAAAGTCTGGTGCTTGCTTACCAACTAGTACACTCATTATTTTCTCCAAATCATTTTGGTTTGATTTATTTAGACAGCCCTCTTTCGAGGTGAAACCCGCGACTATGTTAACGCTACTGCTCGCCTACTCCAACTACTGTTCTGTTACTTTTTAATGTCAAAGACAAATTAAAACGGTATGAACAAAAAATCCCGGCGCAAGGCCGGGATCTTTTTAAAATCATGCAGTACTGAATTACCAGTGAATACCGCGCATGATTGCTGCAAATGCCATCTGCTCCGTCGAAACCTGTGGTTTCTCGGTTGGAGCATCTTTGCCTTGCGCTGCAGCTGAATCCGGGAACATCTTGTAGCCGGTGTTCATAATAATCTCACCTGCTTTTGGTACAAGCGCATGGAGAACCTGCGCAAAGATACCAAGACGCGTTGCAATACGCTTCGGACGATAAATAATCGCCTCTGCAATCATATCTGCCGCTTCTTCAGGAGTTAGTGTTGGCACCGAATCATAAATCTTGGTTGGACCAATCATCGGAGTACGCACCAATGGCATGTTAATCGTTGTAAAGGTGACATTGCTGTCTGAGAACTCGGCAGCCGCACAGCGAGAAAACGCATCAAGCGCTGACTTCGAAGCGACATATGCAGAGAATCGTGGCGCATTCGTCAAGGTACCAATGGAAGAGATATTTACGATATGACCTCGACGATTTTCAAGCATTGATGGCGCAAACCCCATGATCAAACGCAAGGCACCGAAATAGTTCAACTGCATGGTTCGCTCAAAGTCATGGAATCGATCAAACGACAGGTTGATCGAACGACGGATTGAACGACCGGCGTTGTTCACCAGAAAATCTACATGACCATGATCCCTAAGGACGTCCGCTACAAAACGGTCACAATCTGTCATGTTGGCAAAGTCACACTGGTAGGCATAAACATCAGCGCCACTTTGCTCAAGCTCATGCTTCACTTCATCAAGAGTTTCACGGGTTCGTGCTGCGATACAAATAACCGCACCTGCTTCGGCTAGCTTACGCGCTGTCGCCAGACCGATACCGGAAGTCGCACCGGTAACCACACAAACCTTACCTTGAACAGTGCCTCGAAGGGTTCGATCCTTATACAGATCAGGATCCAACTTACGCTCCCAGTAATCCCAGATCGCAGCCGAGTATGTGCTTAATTCCGGACACTCAATTCCCGACCCTTTAAGCACCCGCTCAGTTTCCCTGGAATCGAATCGAGTTGGATAGTTAATAAACTCAAGCGCAGATTCCGGAACACCGAAATCATTCAAAAATGCCTTGGTAAGTCTCTTGACCGGAGGCAGGTTCTTGACACCATTTCGCAACATAGCCGGAATAAAACCAAACATTTGCGCATCGATACGCATCGCCATCAATGGCGCATGCCCTGCTTTTGCAAAGATGTTCAACACCTCTCCAAGCTTGTGAGGCGCAGGGTCGGTAAGATGGAAACAACCACCATCTTCGCCCTCAACATGGGAAATGTATTCCAAAGCATCTACAACATAGTCAACGGGGACAATGTTCATGCGGCCGCCTTCAATACCGACCGTTGGCATCCACTGAGGAATAGCGCTGCGGATCTTTTGCAGCATTTTAAAGAAGTAGTACGGACCATCGATCTTGTCGATTTCACCAGTCTTGGAGTGACCGACCACCATGCCCGGGCGATAAACGCGCCATGGCACTTTACATTCTTCACGCACGATTTTTTCTGATTCGTGCTTGGTTTTCAAATACGGATTATTCAGCTTTTGTGCTTCTTCAAACATATCTTCACGGAAGATTCCGCGGTACAAGCCTGCAGCAGCAATTGAACTTACATGATTGAAACAGCCAGCCTTCATCGCCTTTGCAGCAGCAATTGCGTTACGCGTACCTTCGATATTCACAGCTTCCTGCACTTCTGCAGGAGCATAAAGATCATAGATCGCAGCCAAGTGGTAAAAGTTAGTTACATCGCCTTTGAGCTTATCCATGTCTGCCTTGGAGATTCCAAGATTCTTCTTGGTCAAAGAGCCATTTACCGCGATCACCTGCTTATCTGTTGCACCAAGACGCTCCAACAAAGCCTCATACTTATGCATACTAGTATCTTGCATAAGCAAGTAAATTTTCTCGCCTCTGGCAAGAAGCTTTTCAACCAAAAAACGTCCGATAAAACCGGTTCCACCGGTAACGAAATAACTCATGTTCTAATCCTTCATAGTTTGCAGACTTGATACTCAATCAATGAGCAATTCTTAGTGTTATTTACAGGGGCTATGTTATTTGTGCGCAAGACCTCAGCTTAATAGCGCTTGCATTAACTAACCGTAGTGAAACCAATATAGTTCACAAACTCGTAGAGCAACAACTCCAATTTATTTCAAGTGAATAATTTGCCATTTTTAAACATTTGCAGGGAATGAAGACGTTATCACTTTACCTGCTTGCGGTACTTGTTAAGCTAGCGCTTTCGCCACTGTCTCAACGAGGAGTTCTATCCAGTGCTAAAGCGACTTCAGATTTCTTTGGTAACGATTTTAACGCTCTGCATCACCTACCCTGCTTTCGCCACCGAATTAAAGACCGACGTCATCAAAAGCCCGAACGATAAGCGGGAGTACGCATATTTAACTCTTGAGAACAATCTGCAGGTCATGCTGATCTCTGATCAGGACGCAGATAAAGCCGCCGCATCTCTCGATATAAAAGTTGGCAGCAAGGATGACCCAGAAGACTACCCCGGACTTGCTCACTTTCTTGAGCACATGCTGTTTTTGGGAACAGCCAAATATCCTGAGCCAGATTCATACCAGAAGTTCATTAGCGATCATGGCGGCGGACACAACGCCTACACATCCCTGGACAACACTAACTACTTCTTTGATGTGAACGCTGATTACCTGGAAGAAGCACTTGATAGATTCTCCCAGCAATTCACTGCACCGCTGTTCAACAAAGATTACGTGCAACGTGAAGTAAACGCTGTGCATTCAGAGTTCAGCTCCAAAATCCAGGATGATGGCCGACGCTATCTTGAGAGTTTTAAAAAGACTCTTGCACCAAACCACCCGTACAAGAAATTTGCTGTCGGAAATCTTGAAACGCTTGTCGATAAAGAAGGCGCGCCACTTCGCTCGGTTCTGCTCGACTTTTATGACACCCAGTACTCGGCAAATCGAATGAAATTAACAGTGTTGGGTAAAGAAGATCTCAAAACGCTGAAGGAATGGGTAGTTGCGCGATTTTCAAAAATACCTAACAAAGATCTGCCGGTAAAAAAGGTAAACGAGCCTTTTTTCACGGGCGGCTTTCTTCCGGCCAAGCTTGAAGTAGAAAGCGTAATGGATACTCGTTCTCTTTCATTGAGCTTCCCTATTCCCTCAACTCGCCCTTACATTCATTCGCAACCGATGGGATATATCTCCAATCTGGTAGGCCACGAAGGCAAAGGCAGCCTGCTATCCATCCTCAAAGACAAGCAACTGGTCGATACACTCTCTGC
>DAITOW010000104.1:0-8758 GCA_036833965.1 Oleiphilaceae bacterium | reverse complement strand
GCCATAGGTCGAGCCCTTGTTATTGACCCCAAGCTTTTGATTCTCGATGAGCCTACTGAAGGAATTCAGCCCAACATTGTTCATGAGATTGGCGATATTATTCGCCAGTTGAACCGCGAAATTGGTTTGACAGTGCTGTTGGTAGAGCAAAAGTTACCGTTTGTCCGGCGCACATCGGATCATTTCATTATTATGGATCGGGGCCGCAAAGTTGCTGCTGGAGACCTTGATCAACTTAATGATGATCTGGTGCAGAAATATCTAACCGTATAGACTAGAAGAACTCCCGGACAACCAGAACAAAAATGAGTCTTGCCGCAAAAATACTCACAACGCCGCGCAGCACCTATGGCTCAAGCCGTGCATGGAAGGCTCAGCTTGAGCTTGCCTATACTCGCAAGCCGACCAAAACCGTTCTCTCTACGATGCGGTTTGAGGGGCCCTTGCGAGTTCAGCGTCCTTTCTATCCTGAGGGTGAGCGCTGTCACACGTACTTGTTACATCCTCCGGGAGGCATGGTAAGTGGCGATCAGATTGATATTTCTGTTCAGCTTGACTCGCAGGCAAATTCTACGATCACGACACCTTCTGCCGGGAAAATTTACGCTGCAGACAGTGCGAACGTGGTGCAGCGGCAGAGCATACGGTTGAGTGTTGGTGAGAATGCATCGCTTGAGTTTCTTCCTCAGGAAAATATTTTGTTCAATGGCGCAAATGCCGAACTCTCGACAGAGATCGAACTTGCCGAAACAAGTCGCCTGATAGCGTGGGATCTTGTCAGCTTTGGCAGACCCCACGGTGGCTTTCTGTTTGAATCAGGCGCACTGAGACAGACGTTAAAAATCTCTATTGATGACGAGTTGCAACTGCACGAAGGTTTCAAGACTGATCCTGCCCTGGCGATACTGCAAAGTCCTGTTGGCTTAATGGGCTATAAGCATATGGCGAGCATGTTCATCGCTGCACCATCAAGACAAGATCGTTATACGCAATGGGTAGACTGTATTCGTGACGCGATCAGTAATTTGGAAGTTCAAAACCTGGTGCTTGGAGTGACTCAACAAAGAAAGTTGATCATTGTTCGGGCTCTCGCTGAAGACATTGAAGCCCTGCGAAACGTATTTATAAAAATCTGGCAAACTATCCGCCCAGAAGTCATGGATGCCGAGCCAATCACCCCCAGAATTTGGCTCACTTGATATTGGAGAAAGTTCATGGAACTTAGCCCAAGAGAAAAAGACAAACTGCTCATTTTTACCGCCGCACTCCTTGCAGAGCGCCGTAAAGCGCGAGGTGTAAAGCTAAATTATCCTGAGGCTGTCGCGCTGATCTCTGCAGCAATCATGGAAGGCGCTCGCGATGGCAAAACCGTCGCTGAACTGATGAGTGAAGGTAGGAATATTCTGACAACCGACGATGTCATGGATGGTATTGCTGAGATGCTTCATGAGGTTCAGGTAGAGGCGACATTTCCGGACGGAACAAAACTCGTTACCGTGCACAACCCAATCCTTTAGGAGATCTTATGATTCCGGGCGAATACTTTATTCAAGACGGTGATATCGAACTGAACACGGGCCGGGCGGTCAGTGAGATCAAAGTTGCCAATACCGGGGATCGACCCATTCAGGTTGGCTCTCACTACCATTTTGCTGAGACAAATCCGGCTCTGGAGTTTGATAGGGCTCTGGCAAAAGGGAAGCGACTGGATATTCCTGCAGGCACGGCAGTGCGCTTTGAGCCAGGTCAATCCCGAACAGTAAACCTCGTCGATTTTTCGGGGAAACGGGAAATTTACGGATTTCGTGGCGACGTGATGGGTAAGGTGTAGGGAGATATCTATGAGCAAGATTAGCAGACAGGCCTACGCCAACATGTTCGGTCCGACAACCGGAGATCGCGTTCGTCTTGGTGATACCGAAGTCATTATCGAGGTCGAGAGAGATCTTACTGTCTATGGCGATGAAGTGAAATTCGGAGGGGGGAAGGTTATTCGGGACGGCATGGGGCAGAGCCAATCGCTCTCGGCGGAGGTTGTAGATACCGTTATTACCAATGCGCTAGTTCTTGATCATTGGGGAATTATTAAAGCTGATGTCGGGATCAAAAATGGCCGGATTGCGGCCATTGGTAAAGCAGGCAACCCTGATACTCAGGAAGGTGTAACAATGAATGTTGGCCCTGGAACTGAGGTAATTGCCGGGGAAGGCCAGATTCTCACACCAGGCGGAGTTGACGCACACATACACTTCATTTGCCCGCAGCAAGTTGAAGAAGCACTAATGTCCGGGACAACGACGATGCTTGGGGGTGGAACCGGCCCGGCGACAGGAACCAATGCGACCACTTGTACTCCTGGGCCTTGGCATATCAAACGCATGTTACAAGCAACGGATGACCTGCCTATGAACTTCGGTTTTTTGGGTAAAGGCAACGTAAGCCAGCCAGAACCCATTGAAGAGCAAATAAAGGCTGGCGCATTTGGTCTTAAACTGCACGAAGACTGGGGTACGACTCCTGCGGCTATTGATAATTGTCTTAGCGTTGCTGAAAAGTACGATGTTCAGGTTGCGATTCATACAGATACCCTAAATGAATCGGGATTTGTAGAAGATACCATTGCGGCCTTCAAGGGGCGCGGCATTCATACCTACCATACAGAAGGTGCGGGCGGTGGTCATGCACCGGATATCATAAAAGCGTGTGGGTATGACAACGTGCTTCCTTCGTCGACTAACCCCACACGACCTTACACGATCAACACCATTGATGAGCATTTGGATATGCTTATGGTTTGTCATCATTTAGACCCTGACATTCCCGAAGATGTTGCCTTTGCTGATTCCAGAATTCGCAAGGAAACGATCGCGGCGGAGGACATCCTGCATGATCTTGGCGCATTTTCGATGATCGCTTCGGACTCGCAAGCAATGGGGCGAGTCGGTGAGGTAGTGAGCCGTACCTGGCAAACTGCACACAAGATGAAGATCCAGCGAGGCTTGCTGGATGAAGACAAGCAACTCGGCGCTGATAATTTCAGAGCGAAACGCTACATCGCCAAATACACGATCAATCCGGCAATTACTCACGGAATTGCGCACGAAGTTGGAAGCATTGAGGTCGGAAAGCTCGCCGATTTGGTGCTCTGGAAACCAGCGTTTTTTGCGACCAAGCCCAGTCTGATTTTTAAGGGCGGAGCGATCGCTGCGGCACCAATGGGTGACCCAAATGCCTCTATCCCGACTCCGCAACCGGTACATTACAGACCCATGTTCGGATCAATGGGACGCGCGGTAAATCATAACTGCGTGACGTTCGTGTCTAAAGCAGCTCTTGAAGACGGGATTAAAGATGCTTACGGACTGAAGCGTAATCTAAGCGCATGTACCTCGGTTCGTAGCGTCCGGAAGCAGGATATGATTCACAACACAGCTATGCCGGTTATTGAGGTCGATCCCCAAAATTATGAAGTCAGGGCGGACGGGATACTTCTTGAGTGTGAACCTCTTGCCGAGCTTCCATTAGCCCAGCGTTATTATTTGTTTTAAGGGGTATGAATTTACAAATGATAGAGGTCACCAAAAAACTCCATACCCATGGCGAAGCAATTCCTGCTCCTGACTTTACTGTTGTTCTCGACTATGAGCAGCGAACCAAAGGGCGGTTAAAAGCCACAACTACGACCGGAGAGGAAGTCGGACTTTTTCTTGAAAGAGGGAAGGTGCTTCGCAATGGCGATATTCTAGAGGCCTCCACTGGCGAGCTTGTCAGGGTTCAGGCCGCGGAAGAAGAGTTGGTCGTCGCACACTGTGGGGACTGGCTAACCTTCAGTCGCTGCTGTTATCACCTGGGGAACCGGCATGTTCCGATTCAGGTTGAAGCACTAAGTCTTCGGATGCGACCTGATTACATTTTGGAAGAAATGCTTCAACAGCTTGGAATGACCACCAACAAAACGCGCTCGAGTTTCGATCCGGAGCAAGGTGCGTATTCTGGTGGGCATCACCATCATCATTAGAGACTGAAGAACATGGCAAATATGCTTGGCTTGTTGTATTTGGCTAGTCCGACCTTGCCCATCGGGTCGTTTGCCTATTCACAAGGCTTGGAAAAAGCAATCGACAACAATTTTGTTTTCGACAAAGACAGTTTGATGACGTGGTGTCATGACTTTATGTCGATTGGTCTTGCGCAACTTGATCTAGTCTTGCTGGAACATATTCAGGAAGCAATTAAAAAACGCGACCAGCAAGCACTTGAACGCATGAATGCTAAGGTATTCGCCTCACGCGAAACAGCAGAGCTTTATGCAGAGGAGCTCAATCTTGGGCAGAGCCTCAAACGACTTATCACGACCCAGAGTTTGAATATCAATGAGTTGCGGCTACCGGAAAAGCCCGGCTTTTTGATTGGTTATGGGTGGGCAGCCTTCGCTTTAGGTTTGAACACGGAAGAAATGAAAACTGCTTTTTTGTGGAGCTGGCTCGAAAATCAGACCGCGGTTGCCTGCAAGGCGATTCCCCTTGGTCAAACAGATGCTCAATCAATTTTATTGGCTTCACGTCCGCTGATAACAGAATTGGTGTGTTCCCCAGAACGGGAATTGTTCGGATCGCTTCCCGGACAGGTTCTGTTGAGCATCCAGCACGAAACTCAATATTCTCGACTTTTCAGGAGTTAACATGACAACACAGTGCCTTCGGGTTGGTATTGGCGGGCCGGTAGGCTCCGGCAAGACGGCGCTACTTAAAAATCTTTGCAGTGAGCTTCGTAATCGTTACAACATGGCCGTTGTGACCAATGACATTTACACGAAGGAGGATGCCCAGTTTCTATTGCGCCACGAAGCTTTGGATGAAGATCGCATTATGGGTGTTGAAACCGGAGGGTGTCCACACACCGCCATTAGAGAAGACGCCTCAATGAATCTCGCTGCAATTGACGAACTTCAAGCCCGTCACAATGGCCTAGAGTTGGTGTTTGTGGAAAGTGGTGGCGACAACCTAAGCGCGACATTCAGCCCGGAATTATCCGACCTAACGCTCTATGTCATCGACGTTTGTGCCGGTGACAAAATTCCTCGCAAGGGCGGTCCGGGTATTACGAAGTCGGACTTGTTAATCATCAACAAGATTGATCTTGCTTCGCAGGTGAATGCATCGCTTGAGGTGATGGAACGTGATGCTGCTGCCCAGCGCGGAGACAAACCGTTTATTTTTACAAACATGAATACCAAGCAAGGACTGGAAACGATCATTGCGTTTATTCAGGACAGGGGAATGCTTAGGTCTGCTTAAACCTGTTGCTTGAGTGAGATCTGCGTCACACACTTGATTTCGCTCAAGTCACTTCTGTGGCTAGTTAATGCGCTCTTATGTTAAAGTTTGTAACAGAGCTGTTTAGTGATTGTTTTGCATTACCAGTCACTTCGCTCGGAGTAAAAAGATAAAAACAAACGAACCTGTATTAAGAGTTGTATCGCCCCATGTCCGTTGTAGCATTATTCAAGAAGACCTTGCTAAGCACTGCCATTGCTGCGGTGTCTTTACAAGCCTTTGCTGAGCTACAACTTCTTGATGAGAAAGACTTGCTAGATATTCGAGGGCAGGCAGGTCTAACTATTGATATTGAAACCAAGCACACTATTGGAGAGTTCGAATACGTTGATGCAGGTAGCCTTTTCATAAAAGACATTACATTTGGTGGTATTGACGGCGGTTTCGCAGATAACATCAGGGCAAAAATAGACATAGCCGGGGATAATGAAAGACTCCAAAAGGGCTTCTCGGATTACGCATTTTGGGCCGAGCTGGGATTCCTTGATTCGAATGAAGATGACGTTGCATGGGCGATAGCTAAGTACAAAGATCAAACTACCGGTGAAATCGGCGAAATTATGGGGAATGGCGATCTGCTGATCCATGTAAGTGCGACCGACTATGGTTATGACTTTACAGGTGCGTTGCAAAACACGCCTGGAGATTATGCATCTAATCTTGAAATGATGAAGAGTGCTGTTGATTTAAAGATTACACAAGGCGAACTTGGTTTGCGGTCGTCAGATGGCATACAAGAGACAGTATTGACTAGGAATCTGTACATCGAAGCGTATCTTGGATACCTCGATATCGTGGTAACCAACCGCGGGAATAGTTTTGAGCAGACTGACGAAGAAGGTGAACCTAACGGTGTTCGACTCAGTAATTCTCACATTGCAATCGATGCAAAATTCCGTGTGGAAGACCTAGATGTTGATAGCACTAATAACGCCACCAATACATTTATAGATCGAAATGTTACCAACCCTTATCTGACACTTAGAGATATGCGGATTCATAATGAACGTGGTTTGGATACCTTGGGAAGTTTTGGTTTTGCAAGTGTTGAGCAAAAGATCGGCGCAGTTACGGATATTCTTCCCGAATACAGTAAGCTTATGGCTATCGCGGGCACGGGGCCAGCCGAAATAAAGGACTATGGCGTTGATGGCGTTGCTTTTTACGACATAAACGTTCGTTGGGATTGGGATTTACCGCACATCTCATTTGGTGACACTGGGGAGAGTATCGGTGAAGTATATTTCACTGACTTTGTTATTCATGGCACCAGTCTGACAATCTCTGCACACTAAGTTCGCCGTTTCGATTTAGCGTTTGGCTAAATATCGCTCCACAGTGTCCACTATCGCTTGAGTGCTAGGATCTATCTCAATATTTACCCGAGCTCCGGGTTCAAGCTGGCCAAAGGTCGTTACTTCAAGTGTTTCAGGTATTAAATGAACGCTAAATCGATCACTTACATTCGCGCCTATCGTCAGGCTGCATCCATTTAGACCAACAAACCCTTTTGGCAAAATATAGGCGCTCAGTTCTTCCGGGCAATAAAAGACAAGTTCGCAGTTTGTATCGCTGTCTTTTCGGTCAATCAATTCGACTGTGCTGGTAATATGCCCACTCATCATATGCCCGCCAATCTCATCGCCAATTTTTGCGGCACGTTCAAAATTTATATTCGAATTTTCGCTTAGATCACCCAAGTTTGTTACTCGCAGAGACTCCTGCATGACGTCGAAACATGCGATTGAGGTCGTTGAGTCAAACTCGGTAACGGTTAGACAGCAGCCATTCAGCGCAATACTCGCGCCTCGTTTTAGATCTTTCAGACTCGAGTCAGGGAAGCTGACCGTAAGTGTGTTGAGACCCTGTTTATGCTCAATTGATTTAATACTGGCCTTGCCCTGAACAATTCCTGTAAACATGTACTGCCTCGTAATGTTATAAAACCTTAATTGTATGGCGTTTCAGGCCATTAAAGAAACTGCCAATTCTACCGATACAATGGGTTAAGAACATTTTGGAAGAAAATGTGTGGCGAGTGTAAATCCAAGTCCGAATAAAGGGACCGCTTCAGAGCAGGCCAAGCCAACTGCTGGCGCGCAAAAAATGGCGGGGAGCACTTCAGAGCCAGTTGCCGGCCCGTCCCTTATGGCTAACGTATCAAAAGACCAACAATCCCAAGCTCAAAATAAGAATCCGGCAAATACGCCAACGGTTCAGCAGGCAAGTAGCCACGCTTTCAAAGATGAGCCGCTTGATGAAGACACGCTGCACGACTTCGCTACGCAGAAAAGGCTACTGGCAAGTTGTGAGAGAGTGAATCTTCTGAATCTTCAGGTGCTTGGTATGGATGGTTATCCTGACAATTGGAGCATAGATTCCGCCCGCAAAGTTCGTGATCTGATGGTGATGGGTGGCAGTATAGCACTTGGGATCTTCATCGTTGGACTTGGCGGCTTGCTACCTGCGGCAGTTTCAGGAATTGCCGCAGGTATGTCTGCTCTGCTTTTTTTCCTGGCTTTTTCGCCCATCCAAAGTGCGTTTACCAACAAGCCTTGCTTGACGGAGCTCCTGTCTCGCAGGGGCCGAATTGTCAACGCAGCGAAAGGGCATATACAGTTTTTAGAGGGCACTGGTGGTTTAGCCTGGCGTTGTGAAGCGCTCGGGAGATACAACCGGCATTTATACAACAGCCAGTTCAGCGCGCTACTTCAATATTCAAAAGCAGGCAGGTTGGTGCAAGCCCTGAATGCACCTAGGCATTTTCGACTATATTTGATCTACATGATTGAGGCTCAAAAAGCATATCGCAAACTGCAAACGATTTATTTAAGCGAGGGGTTTTCTCTCCCTGATACCTAATCGGCAAATAGGGCGCATTTTTCTTGACACACTGTAAGTCCAAACGTATGTTTAAAACAGTTGTTTAGAATAGATTGCCTAAAAATGCCTCAAGTAGATACGGTCGACAAAATCCTGGATGCAGCAGAGTTATTATTTGCCGAGAAGGGCTTTTCAGAAACATCCCTGAGAATGATAACCAGCAAGGCAAACGTTAATCTTGCTGCAGTAAATTATCATTTCGGTTCTAAGAACGCGCTGATTCAGGCCGTTTTTTCTAGATTTCTGGGCCCATTAAGCGAGATGATGGAGAAGGCATCCATCGAAAATCGGTGGGGCGTCGATAATATCCCAAGCCTTGAGGAAATCTTGAAGCTTTATACCAAGAGCCTTTTGAGAATCCCAACCAGTCACGAAAATGGTGTTGCGATCTTTATGCGCTTAATGGGCCTCGCTTATACACAGCACCAAGGCCACTTGCGCCGATACCTTGAGGCCGAATACGCAAAAACGTTCAGGCTGTTCCTTGAGCTTATTCGATTGAGCACTCCTCGCCTCGATGTGAAAGAACGTTTCTGGCG